>NZ_VPBA01000036.1:0-26649 GCF_013418945.1 Acinetobacter sp. YH12112
AGCTGATGGGTTGATTGCGAAACAAGGCAAGCCCAAGAACAAGCCAAACCACGTGCTCAGCAGGTAATTTTCTCCTTCTGATCGATGCCTTACCTGTTTGATGCAGAGATGTTTCAATCCAATTTAAGTCAATAAGTTCACAAAAATGGTTGAGTGATGGGAGAGCATGTTCAAGAGTGGATTCTAAATGTTCAGATAAAGACATAAAAAAATGAGCGTATTTACATACACTCATTTTTACTACATTTTTCTAATATTTGCTTAACTGACTGGCATTATCTCCAAGTGGAGGCTTTTTATTTTCCTTCCTAGTAGTTCTCTCTCCCTTTGGGAGAGAGTTAGAGAGAGGGTAGATCTCTCCCTGGCCCTCTCCTTGTAGGAGAGGATTGGGAATGATTGATTGAATCCCTCTAAGTCTCCCCTTTAAGAAAGGGAGACTTTCAATTAAAGCAACTCAATCGCCACAGCAGTTGCTTCACCGCCACCGATACATAGGGCGGCGATACCACGCTTGCCACCGGTACGTTTTAGGGCATGAATTAGGGTTAAAATAATACGTGAACCGGTCGAACCAACTGGGTGACCAAGTGCACAGGCACCGCCATTGATGTTGACTTTTTCTGGGTCCAGTTTGAACTCGTCCATTGGACACATGGTCACCATGGCAAAAGCTTCATTGATTTCCCACAGATCCACATCTGCAACCGTCCAGCCGGTTTTATCCAGAACTTTTTGAATTGCACCGACTGGCGCAATGGTAAATTCAGATGGATGCTGTGAATTCGAAGCATAGGCAATCAGCTTGGCTAGCGGTTGTAAACCTTTTGCTGCAGCGTTGTCTGCTGAGGTTAATACAAGTGCAGATGCACCATCCGAAATAGAGCTGGCATTGGCCGCAGTAATGGTGCCATCTTTAGCAAACGCTGGGCGTAGTGTTGGAATTTTTTCAATATTGGCGTTGAATGGTTGTTCATCTTTATCGACCACGACATCGCCTTTACGGGTAGACACCGTTACAGGCACGATTTCATCGGTAAAATAACCTTCATTCACTGCAGTTTGTGCACGTTTTAATGAACGAATAGCAAAGTCATCCATTTGCTCGCGGGTATAACCTTTGGTATTGGCCATGTCCTGTGCAAAAGAACCCATTAAACGGCCGGTTTCTGCATCTTCAAGGCCATCTAGGAACATATGGTCTTTGACTTCACCATGGCCCATACGGAAACCGCCGCGTGCTTTTGGCAGAATGTACGGCGCATTGGTCATTGATTCCATACCACCTGCAACCACGTAAGTTGCTGAACCGGCTTTAATCATATCTGCGGCTTGCATGACCGCTTTCATGCCTGAACCACACAATTTGTTAATGGTTACAGCACCGGTTGAATCCGGTAAGCCTGCCTTACGCATGGCTTGACGTGCAGGACCCTGTTTTAAGCCGGCCGGTAAAACACAGCCCATAATGACTTCTTCGATATCGGTCGGTTGTAAGCCAGCACGAGAAATAGCGGCTTGAATGGTGGCTGCACCTAAGTCGGGTGCGGTTAAACTGGCAAGACTACCCTGAAAACCACCCATTGCTGTCCGTGCACCATTAACAATTACGATATCCGTCATCGTTGTATCTCCAATCTGTTTCTAATCAATTCAATATTTATTTTGAGCTTAAGCCCTAGCAGTATAGGGGAAAAATCCACAGAATAAAGCGTAATTTTCATACATCTTTAGACGCATAAGTTTTAGCAGCTATTGGGAAATTCTATGCGTAGAAAACCACGATTACTGAGGAAAATACGCTGATTGGGGGTAAAACCTGAACAATAATAAAAACTGCCATTGGAGCCTAAAGGCAAGCCCTGCTGGGCGTTAAATCTGAGGCTGGGCAGAGACAGGGCACCTTTCCATTCCAGGTTACCGTATTTCAGGCGGGTCTTTTCGGTTAAGACAATGGATTCGCCAGAGTCGAGGCTTCGGTTGCGGTTATGATCGATAAAAATAATAAAGCCATTGTTCCATTGATTATTCTGACATTGCTGCAGATCGGCACTGGGGCAAATTACAATATTGGCGCGATAGGTGAGGGCTTGGGATTTGGCCAGGTTAATACTATATTGCAGTAAATAACGGATGCGCTTGGCTTCTTGCTGGGCCAGATATTGCTGAAAATGAGGCAAAGCAATCGCACTGATGATGCCAATGATTGCTACCACCACAATGAGTTCAAACAGACTAAAGCCTGAAGTGTGAGATTTGATCGGGTACATACTAAGTAGACCTATAATTTTTATATTTTTATTGTGTTTCTGTAATACAAAATATTGTTTTGTAATATTTTTCTAGGTTGTCATTATTTTTACGCATCTTTCTATAAAGCTGCTAAAATAAAGTGAAAGTGGAAGTGACAATAAGCTATCCACAACAAAAAATTGAGTAAAAATTTACCGAATTACAACGGAAATTGTAAGTAATTTTGTCAATAATTTACTTGATTAAAATTATCAAGCACTTGGAAAAAGAATAAAGTGTTTGTATGATTCAAAGTGACTAGCTTAAAAAGAAAACTGGGGTAAAAAGCCTATCTCAGGATAGCCAAAACTTTAGGCTTGAGCTTGAACAACAATTTGTTATCTCTGGAGGATAAATCCATGAAAATGAGTCGTATTGCATTAGCAATGCTCGTAGCTGCTCCTTTAGCTGCTGCAAACGCGGGCGTAACTGTTACCCCATTAATGCTTGGTTACAACTTTATTGATACTAAACACAACAACGACAAGCTAACAGATGGTCCAGAATTACAGGACGATTTATTTGTTGGTGCAGCACTTGGTGTTGAACTTACTCCTTGGTTAGGTTTCGAAGCTGAATATAGCCAAGTTAAAGGTGATGTAGATGGTGCTGGTGAAGGCGCTGAATATAAGAAGCAGCAATTAGCTGGTAACTTCTATGCAACTTCTGACTTAATTACCAAAAACTATGACAGCAAAGTGAAGCCATATGTACTTCTAGGTGCGGGTCACTACAAATATAAAGCAACTGGTGGTGATGCTGATTGGGCTGGTGAAAACGAAGGTACTATCGGTAATGCTGGTGTGGGTGCATTCTGGCGCTTAAACGATGCTTTATCTCTTCGTACAGAAGCACGTTCAACATATAACTTCGATGAGAAATTCTGGGACTACACAGCTTTAGCTGGTCTTAACGTAGTTCTTGGCGGTCACTTGAAGCCAGCTGCTCCTGTAGTAGAAGTTGCTCCAGTTGAGCCAGTTGCTCCAGTTCAACCAGCTCCACAAGAGTTGACTGAAGACCTGAACATGGAACTTCGCGTATTCTTTGATACCAACAAATCAAACATCAAAGATCAATACAAGCCAGAAATCGCTAAAGTTGCTGAAAAACTGGTTGAATATCCAAACGCAACAGCGCGTATCGAAGGTCACACAGACAACACTGGTCCACGTGCACTGAACGAACGTTTATCTTTAGCTCGTGCGAACTCTGTGAAATCTTCACTTGTAAACGAATACAATGTTGACCCAGCTCGTCTGTCAACTCAAGGTTTCGCTTGGGATCAACCGATTGCTGACAACAACACCAAAGAAGGTCGTGCTATGAACCGTCGTGTATTCGCGACAATCACTGGTAGCCGTACAGTTACTGTACAACCAGAAGCAGCTGCTCAATAATTTGAGTAGACCTTAGAAAAAACGACTCTTCGGAGTCGTTTTTTTTTATAATGGAATTTTATTGCCTTAGAAATCCCGCAGTCTGGGTAAGATGGATTATGAGCACAGAAATTCCGGATCAACTCCTTCAACTTGAAGCCAATGGTGGTATTTTTGCTATTTGGAAGATTTTTCAGCACTATGGGATTGATCTGGAAATTGCCGATCTGGTCCAGCTGTGCCGGCATAATAATGAAGATGGCACTTTCGGAATTGCGCTAGCGGTTGGGCTGAAAAAGCTAGGTCTTGAGGTGAGCTTTCATACCGATCCTGATCCGCACCAGCACCCGACGGAAGTGTTGTGTTATCAGGAAGCGCAGCAATTACAGATTCCGCTACAGCCGGCACTCAGCTATAGCGCTTTGCAGACATGTGTTGATCAGGGCCGCTTTGTGATAGTGTTCTATGACACACTAGAAGGTGTGGGGAATCATTCCTTAATCTATTCGATGGATGCAGAAGAGGTCTGTTTCTTTGACAGCTTTGATGCAATGCCAGCACAGGTTTTCGAGCAGCAGCGTCAGGCAGAGGGCATTTGCCGTCAGGCCATTGTGATTGATGACCGAAATTTTGTGATGCGTTATAGCTAAGCCACATTTATCGAGATCATAAAAAAAGCAGTCACTTGGACTGCTTTTTTGTTGAGTGCTTTTAAAGAAAGCTGAATCAATTATTCACGGTCGATCTTCATCGGCTGCACATCCATCTGCTGATAAGGAATCAGCTTGGTTTTGTATTTCCATTTATAGCCTAACCAGATGGCCAGGAACAATAAAATCCCGATATAGGTGGAAAGCACAGCCAGCCACTCACCATCAAGTACCGCCTGATAGTTCTGGCCCAAGACCACAATCGCACATAAAGTGAAGGCAAACCACGGTGCGAATGGGAAGAACTTGGCGCGATACGCCAGATCTTCAAGTTTATAACCCTGAGCAAGATAGCCTTTGCGGAAACGGTAGTGAGAAACTGCAATACCCAGCCAGACAATAAAGCCACACATGCCTGACATATTTAGTAGCCAGTTAAAGACCTGTTCTTCACCAATAAAGGTGGTCAAGAAACATAATGCAGCAATGGCTGTAGTGGCATACAGCGCATTCATTGGTACGCCGCGTGGATCAAGACGGGCAAAGGCTTTTGGTGCACTACCTTTACGTGCCATATCAAACAGCATACGCGTAGAGGAATACATGCCTGAGTTACCCGCAGACAGAATCGCAGTTAGAATGACTGCATTCATGACGCTGGCTGCAAAGGCAAAACCGGCCTGTTCATACAGTAAGGTAAACGGTGACAGTGCCACATCATCTGTTGCAGCGGCCTGGAGTAATCGTGGATCATCATAAGCAATCAGGGTGCCGATAATGAAAATACACACGATATAGAACAACAGGATACGCCAGAAAATCTGTTTGATTGCAATCGGAATAGTTTTCTGTGGATCTTTGGATTCACCTGCAGCCACGCCGACCATTTCTGTGCCCTGGAAGGAGAAACCGGCAATCATCGCCACACCAATCAGGGCTGATAAACCACCGACAAAGGGTGCTTCACCTTGGCTCCAGTTACCAAAAGTTGCAACATCCGGGGTCATCATGATCTTGGCGATCATGACCAGACCAATAATAATAAAGATGATAATCGCAAGCACTTTGACTAAAGAGAAGAAGAACTCGGACTCACCAAAGCCTTTGACTGTCAGGGCATTAATCGCAAACACCACGGTCAGGAACAGGGCACTCCAGTAGAAACCGGGAATATCCGGGAACCAGAACTTCATGATGAACTGTACCGCAACCAGTTCAAATGCCACGGTAATGGCCCAGTTATACCAGTAGTTCCAGCCTAGCGCGAAACCAAAACCACCTTCGACATATTTGCTGCCATAGGTAAAGAATGCACCTGAGGTCGGATTGTGGGTCGCCAATTCGCCCAAGCTGGTCATCAAGAAATAGATCATGACGCCAATCAGGGCATAGGCCAGTAATGCACCACCCGGACCAGCATTGGCAATGGTCGCACCGGAGGCCAGGAATAAACCGGTCCCGATCGATCCGCCAATGGCGATCATATTTAAGTGGCGAGCACCGAGCTTACGCTGCAGCTGTCGGCTGTGTTGAGTTTCGCTCATCATACTTCCTTAACATTTTTTTGAGTGCTCGCGAACAGCACTTTAAAACCTTGTTGATCTGCCTTGACCGTACACTGGCCAAAACTCTGTTCAATCAACAGGGGATAATTTAAAAAGCGGTTGGCCACAATCCACAGTTCACCACCCGATTTCAGGTGGCGGCGCGCAGTTTTGCACAGTTTTTCGCTGGCATCATAGTCGGTCTGAATCCCCTGATGAAAAGGCGGATTGCTGACAATGGCATGTAAAAACAGCGGCGCATCTTCAATGCCACTGACGGCTTTAATTTCAAGCTGCTGCGGATTGAGCTGGTTGTGCTCAAAAGTCATTTGGGTTGAAGCGAGTGCAAAAGCATCTACATCCAGCGCGAAGATACGGTTATCTGGATTCAGCTTGGCCAGATAGGCACTGATAATGCCGGCGCCACAACCAAAATCGGCAATTTTACCCGATGGCACCTGGCATAAATAAGGCAGGAAGACCGCTGTACCGATATCAAGCCGGTTCTGGCTGAACACACCTGGCAGGGCACAAATCTGTAGATCGCCTTTCGGCGTCGCTACAGTATAACGCTGCGCCCAGTCGGCCAGTGCTTTTTTCTCGACGCTGCAGTCTAGTGTTAATTGCCAGAGTTGGCAATGACGGGCACTGTCGAGTTTTAAGGCTTTACCATAAGGCTGTAGCTGTTTGGCCGCACGTTCGACGCCGCCTTTTTTCTCACCGACCAGAAAAACACTGCTGCCGGTTTGCAGATGGGCGGCAACATTGTGCAGCACATAATTCAGCAGTTCTTTAGATTTCGGCACAAAAATAACCGCCTGATCAAATTCGCCTTCTGGAAAGTCGGCACCAAAATGAACGGGGGCAGTCTGGTTCTGGAAATAGTGGTAATCGTTAAAATTCCATGTCCAGAAAAAAGGCTGGACCGATTCACCGAATTCAGCGAACAGCTGGTCTGTAGGCGCATTGATCAGTAACACACGACCTGATAAATAATCATATTGTCGTAATAGCACTTCGCTTTTAGCATCCATGAGTCGCTCTCCAATAGAAAAACACTGTCCAAGTCCGGCTCAGACAGTGTTTTCTGGACATGAAATTACTTCTTGGTTTCAGGTAATACAATATTCAGAATCAGTGCTGCAATACCGCCAGTCGCAACACCTGAGCTAAAGATATTACGGAATAATTCTGGCAGATGTTCCAGAATTTGTGGCACTTGTGCAACGCCTAAACCCAGTGCCAGAGAAATGGCAATGATCAGCAGGGCACGACGGTCCAGATGAATACCCGATAAAATGTTAATTCCCGATGCGGCTACCGCACCAAACATGACCATGACAGCACCACCCAGAACGGCTTGAGGCACAGCCTGAATCACGCCCGCAACAGCAGGTAATAGGCCTAAAATCACCAGCATCGCGGCAATCCAGATTCCGACATAACGGCTAGCCACACCGGTTAACTGAATCACACCGTTGTTTTGTGCAAATACCGAACTTGGGAAGGTGTTAAAGATACCGGCCAGGAATGAGTTAGCACCATTGACCAGCACACCACCTTTAATACGCTGCATCCATTTTGGACCATCCACAGGCTGGTTCGACAGTTTTGAGGTTGCAGTGATGTCACCAATCGCTTCTAAAGACGTGACCAGGTAAATAAAGGCCATTGGAATGAACAGGCTCCAGGAGAATTCCAGACCAAAGTGCATTGGAGTTGGCACTTGTACCAGTGGCGCTTCCTGCAGACCAGAGAAGTCCAGATGACCCATAAAACCAGCCACAATATAACCCACGATCAGGGCAATCAGGATGGCGGAGCTTTTAATCCAGGTCACATTAATCCGGTTCAGGATAATGATTAACGCTAAAACGGTACAAGACATGATCAGGTTATCGGCATTGGCGAAAGTCTTGTCCGACATGGCCTGATAGCCACCGCCCATACTGATTAAACCTTCTTTAATTAAGGTTAAACCAATCAGCAGGACCACAATCCCGGTCACCAGCGGGGTAATCAGTTTTTTAACCCATGGCAGAATTTGTGAAACACCCATCTCGATAAATGAACCGGCAATCACCACACCAAAAATAGCAGCCATAACCGACTCAACTGGTGTACCTGCTGCGACCATTGCAGAACCAATCCCGATGATTGGGCCAATAAAGTTAAAGCTGGTGCCCTGAACAATTAACAGTCCGGCACCAAAAGGACCTACTTTTTTAGCTTGCAGGAAGGTTGCAATCCCCGAAATCACCAAAGACATCGATAAAATCATGTTGGTGTCTTCTTTGGAAACACCCAAGGCCAGACAGATCAACAGACCTGGTGTCACAATCGGGACAATAATGGCCAATAAGTGTTGGAAGGCAGCAAGAAAAGCAATAAATGGTTTAGGACGGTCATTCAGACCATAGACCAAATCCAGTTGCGGTTTTTGATCAGGAGATGAATTAAATTCAGACATAAGTCAAAAGCAAATTAGGCTAGGTGGCGGTATTCTAATCGAGTTACACGTCTTTACAAACTTTAAATCGTCGCTTCTGTCGAAAAAAGTTCGATTGTCAATAAAGTGTCACTACTAAATGAGAGTATTTTTCTGTATAATTTGCCCTCAAATTTAAAGCGTATCGAATTTACATGTCAGATATTAAAACTCTCCGCAACATCGCGATTATCGCGCACGTTGACCACGGTAAAACCACTCTTGTAGATAAACTTTTACAACAATCAGGTGCTCTCGGTGAACGAGCGGGCGAGATTGAGCGTGTCATGGATTCAGGCGCTATTGAAAGTGAACGTGGTATTACCATTCTTGCAAAAAACACTGCAATCAAATGGTTAGATAAACGTACCGATACTGAATACCGTATCAACATCGTGGATACCCCGGGACACGCCGACTTCGGTGGTGAAGTTGAACGTGTCATGTCGATGGTGGATTGCGTACTTCTTCTGGTTGACTCACAAGAAGGTCCAATGCCACAAACCCGTTTCGTAACGCAAAAAGCGTTCGCACGTGGTTTGAAGCCAATCGTGATCATCAATAAGGTCGACAAGCCAAACGCGCGTCCTGACTGGGTGATTGACCAGGTATTCGATTTGTTCGACAACCTGGGTGGTACTGACGAGCAGCTAGACTTCCCGGTGGTATATGCGTCTGGTTTACGTGGTGTTGCTGGTCCATCTCCAGAAGAACTGGCTGAAGATATGACACCGTTGTTTGAAACCATCGTAGACATCGTTGAACCACCAGCAGTTGACGTTGATGGTCCATTCCAGATGCAAGTGTCTTCACTGGACTATAACAGCTTCGTGGGTGTAATCGGTGTTGGTCGTATCCAGCGTGGTTCTGTAAAACTGAACACACCTGTAACTGTCATCGACAAAGATGGTAAAACACGTAACGGCCGTATCTTAAAAATCATGGGTTACCACGGTTTAGAGCGTATTGATGTAGATTCTGCATCTGCGGGTGACATCGTATGTGTAACCGGTATGGACGAGCTGCATATTTCTGACACCATCTGTGATCCGAAAAATGTTGAAGCGTTACCACCGCTTTCTGTAGACGAACCAACCGTGTCGATGACATTCCAGGTCAACAACTCGCCGTTCGCGGGTAAAGAAGGTAAGTTTGTGACTTCACGTAACATCCGTGAACGTCTAGACCGCGAATTGATTCACAACGTTGCACTGCGCGTTGAAGATACTGACAGTCCTGACCGTTTCAAAGTGTCTGGCCGTGGTGAACTTCACCTGTCAGTTCTGATTGAAAACATGCGTCGTGAAGGTTTCGAGATGGGTGTATCTCGTCCGCAAGTGATCTTGAAAGAGATTGATGGCGAAATGCAAGAACCATACGAAAACGTGACTTTTGACGTTGAAGAACAGCACCAAGGCGCTGTGATGGAACAAATGGGTAACCGTAAAGGTGAGATGACCAATATGGAAGTGGACGGTAAAGGCCGTATCCGTATTGAAGCAACTGTTCCTTCACGCGGCCTGATTGGTTTCCGTTCTGAATTCATGACCATGACGTCTGGTACCGGTATCATGACCTCTAGCTTCTCGCACTACGGTCCAATGAAACAGGGTTCTGTAGCAAAACGTCAAAACGGTGTACTGATTTCTATGGTTCAAGGGACTTGCTTGGGCTATGCACTGTTCAGCTTGCAAGACCGTGGTCGTCTATTTGCTAAACCTCAATTGGAAGTTTACGAAGGTATGATCGTGGGTATTAACTCTCGTTCAGACGATATGGTGGTGAACCCAACCAAAGCGAAACAGTTAACCAACGTACGTGCATCTGGTACGGATGATGCGTTAACTCTGGTTCCTGCAATTGAATTCACACTTGAACAAGCACTTGAATTCATTGAAGATGATGAGCTGGTTGAAGTAACGCCGAAGTCAATCCGTATCCGTAAGCGTTACCTGACTGAAAACGAACGTAAGCGTAACAAATCTTAATTTTTAAAATTAAGAAGAAAAAAGAAACCGCCAGGTCCACTTGGCGGTTTTTTTTGTATTAAATGTTCTAAAACTACTTGGAAATAATTGAAAAAAGCGTACATTAAGCAGAAATCAAATCCTAGTAATTATGTATACTTCATCACATAAATAAAGATATATTCTGGAGCGCATATGAGCATTTTAAAAGAATTTAGAGAGTTTGCCATTAAAGGCAACATGATGGACCTGGCAGTCGGTGTCATCATTGGTGGTGCATTCGGTAAGATTATTGATTCACTGGTAAAAGATGTGATCATGCCGCTGATTTCATGGATTTTAGGTGGTGATGTCGATTTCACCAATAAATTCCTGATTCTGGGTGATAACCCGAACAATGTCCAAACCTTGGCTGCTGCCCAGGAAGCCGGTCTGAACATTTTCCATTATGGTAATTTCCTGACCATCTTCATTAACTTCCTGTTATTGGCCTGGGTGGTGTTCTGGTTGGTGAAACTGATGAACAAAATGCGCCGTAAGCAGGAAGCAGAGCCAGAACCGGCAGCAACTCCAGAAGATATCGAATTACTGCGTGAAATTCGTGACGAATTGAAAAAACGTCCGCAGGCGTAATTGAAAGCAAAAGAAAACGGCGCAAAGGCGCCGTTTTTTTATAGAATCCCTCCCAACCTCCCTTCTTGCGCTTCATTTAAAGCTTTGCTTTAAACTGGCTCAGAGAGGAGAAGACCCCCCTTTACCAAAGGGGGATTTAGGGGGGATTAAAAATCCATCCGGAATTTAATTTCCACCAAATGAAAACCAAACTGGCTTTTGACCGGACCATGCAACACCCGTTCAGCAGCCGTAAAGACCAGTTTATCAATCACTGGGACCAGTTGGCCTTTTTTCACTTCACCGAGTTCGCCGCCACGTTTGGCTGAGTTGCAGGTGGAATACTGTTTGGCAATTTTGGCAAAGTCTGCACCTGCTTGCAGCTTCTTTTTCAGCTGCTCGGCAGTATCTTTATCTTTTACCAGAATATGACGGACGATGGCCGTTTTCATGGGTATTACCTCGCTGTATGTTTCGGCTTGCTGGCTTTAGGATGAGCCAGTTTGACTTTCTTCAGCGGTTGGCACTCCGGGCAAAACACTGAGGCGCGCTGACCAAGCTTGAGGTTTTCCAGTGTGGTTTCACAGTTGACACACATTTCACCGGCACGACCATAGGCCAGCAGGGTTTGCTGAAAATAGCCATTTTCACCCATGGCATTGCTATAGTCGCGTAAGGTCGATCCACCCAAATCAATGGCCTGTTTTAAAATCCGCTTGATCTCCAGGGTCAGCTGCTCAATCTGTTCCAGACTTAAGCTCGACGCCGGTTGTGCCGGGTGAATGCCCAGATTAAACAGACTTTCTGTGGCGTAAATATTGCCCACGCCCACCACCACATGGTTATCCATGATTGCAATTTTAATGCCGACATTTTTGTTTTTCAGTTTATCGGCCAGATAGTGAGCATTGAAAGCATCACTTAAAGGTTCAGGCCCGAGCGTATCGATCAGTTTGCTTTGCGAGTTTTCATCTAGCCAGAGAATACAGCCAAAACGGCGCGGGTCGTGGTAGCGCAGCTGAATATCATCAAACTGGATAATCAGATGGTCATGTTTGCGCAGTTCGGCCTCGGGCTCACATAGGCGGAAGCTGCCGGACATGCCCAGATGCCACAGCATGCTGTCCTGTTCAAACTGGGCCAGAATATATTTGGAGCGACGGGTCAGGTTCAGTAGTTTTTGCCCGACCAGTTTGTGTAGATCGTCTGGAATTGGCCAGCGTAAGCTGGACTGGCGTACCTGCACGGCGTGCACACGCTGTTCTAGCAGCGGTAATAAACTGGTTTTGGTGGTTTCAACTTCAGGTAATTCAGGCATGGACAGGCTTCGGCATGAGGATGCAGCTAATATCGGGTTGAATCTTGAAAAATACAAGACAGGGCAAGGCTGCATTATAAAGTGAATTGCCGTACCGCGCAGCCGGATCAGTCTTGCGGCTCAAACTGAACATTCACAGAAAAATAAAAGCGATTCAGCGTCCAGGTAAAAAAATGTAAGCCTGCACATCATTAATGTTGAAAATCACATGCCGCCCATAAAAAAACGCCAAGATAGGGCAAAACAAAAATGAGTTATCCAGATGAGGAGCAATATGCATACGCCGCAACACATCATCGAGATCTGTCAGCAGCAGCAACGTCAATTAAGTCTGTTTCTCGATTTAGACGGCACTCTGGCCGATTTTCAGCTTGACCCGCAGCACAGTTTTATTCCCACCTCGACTTTAAACACCCTGGCCGAATTATTGCAGTTGGGGATTCCGGTGAGTGTGGTTACTGGCCGTTCCATTGAGATGGCCAGACAGCTGTTACAGCAGTTACCGCTGCCGATTGCTGAGTTACATGGATTACAAATTTGGTGGAATAGTACAAAGAAATTACAACTTGATTTAAGTCATATTAATTATAAGCAGCTCCGGGCAGACCTGAGTCAGGCCTGTCGCGCCTACCCGAATTTACGTATTGAGGATAAGCAGTTTTCGGTAGCCCTGCACTACCGGGAATATCCAGAGCTTGCGCCGGTTGCACAGCAGATTATGGCGGTGCTGCAAGTGCGTTATCCTCAACTTAAGCTCAAGCAGGGCAAGTGTGTGGTCGAGCTTTTGCCTCAGCAAGCGAGTAAAGGTTTTGCAATTAGTCGCTTACTGGAAGCAATGCCAGAAAACAGCACTTTTCCCATTTTTATTGGTGATGATGTGACGGATGAAGATGGATTTGCTGTGGTCAATCAGCATCAGGGTTTGAGTATTAAAGTCGGTGAAGGCGAGACACAGGCCCACTATCGGCTGGCCAATACCCAAGCCGTGGCGGAGTTGCTGCATTTAATAAAAATACATTGCGAAACAGGAGCAATGACCATCAAAAGAGGATGTGAGGGTAAAAATGTCAAAGCTAATCGTGTTATCCAATCGGGTCAGTTTACCGAATCCTGAAAAAAAAGCCGCAGGTGGTCTGGCGGTGGCCATGCAAGATGCACTGCATGATATTGGCGGGGTCTGGGTGGGCTGGAATGGTGAAAGAGTCGAGCAATTTTCCCAGCTGAAATTCGACTCGGTGCAGCATCAGGGTGTGGAATATCTGACCAGCCCCTTAACTGAACAGCAGTACCAGCAATATTACTGTGGCTTTGCCAACAATGCCTTGTGGCCGGCCATGCATGATCGCAGCGATTTAATTGAATACTCCACAGACGAATATCTGACTTATCAGGAAGTCAATCGCATGTTTGCCGAACAGCTACAGGCGATTGCTGAGCCGGATGATGTGATCTGGGTGCATGACTATCATTTTTTCAGTATCGCCCGGCATTGCCGCCAGTTAGGCATGCATAACAAGATTGGTTTTTTCCTGCATATTCCTTTTGCCCATGAAGCGGTGTGGCGGGAAATTCCGGTGGCATCACGTTTACTGCAAGACCTCTGTGAATATGATGTAGTTGGACTGCAAACCCAGCGCGATCAGCAGCAATGTATGCGCATTTGCCAGACCATGCTCAGTGGTGAGGAAATTCATCCTTATATCCTGCGTTATCAGAATAAGCTGACCATGATGAAGAGTTACCCCATTGGGGTGAATCCAGACCTCATCCAGCACGCGGCCGCTCAGCCCTTAACGAGCACCCAAGATATCTTTGATTTTGACTCCCTGGCCCAACAAAAAACTATTATCGGCGTTGACCGGATTGATTATTCCAAAGGGCTGCTAGAACGTTTTGATGCTTTTGCCCATTTCCTGGCTTCTTATCCTGAATATCACCAGCAGGTGGTGGACCTGCAAATTGCCTGTCCATGCCGCATGGATATTCCCGCCTATCAGCGCCTGTACCAGCGTTTAGAAGACCAGATTGCCGCCATTAACAGCCAATATGCTACAGCAGACTGGTTGCCGGTGAATTGCAGTCATCAGACCTTGGCACATGAAGTGCTGATGAAAATTTACCGCCAGTCGGATATTTGCTGGGTCACTTCTTTAAAAGACGGTATGAATTTGGTGGCCAAAGAATATATTGCCGCTCAGGATGCCGATAATCCGGGCGTGCTGATTCTGTCCGATAAAGCCGGTGCCGCAGACCAGATGCCGGATGCACTAATTGTGAATCCACATGACCGCGAGGCCATGACGCGAGCCCTGAAACAGGCACTGGAGATGCCGCGAGCAGAGCGGATACAGCGTTACAGTCGCTTAATGGATGGTCTGAAAAAATTTGATATTGCCGACTGGCGTACTACTTTCTTAAATGATCTGCGCCATAACAGCTTCCTGTATCACTACAAGATGCCGCTTCGCGCCCAGGTCTCGCCGGTGATTCACTAATACGTTAACAATTTTCAATATTTATCTGCCCAGCCACGTGCTAAATCTAAACAGGGTCATCAGTTAAAAACATCAACATCGCCGTACCGTGACTGCAAGTTTGGCTACTCATGCCCGCTTGTGGTCACTGTGCTGGCAATGATGACAACCGGATAGATTGAGAACAATTATATATTTGGAATATAGAACCACTATGGACCAGATTCTGGCTGAATTTGAACAGCAGACAGCGCCTACCGCCGAAGATTACGTCACCACACTACGCCGTTTGCTGGCAGTATCACCTGAATTTCCTCATCCGGGCAGGGGGCAAACCCTGCTGCGCTGGCAACTGCTGGCCAAAGTTGCGGCCACCGATTTAACTTTGGTGAAATGGCTGGAATCACATTTCGATGCGCTGAGTATTTTAAACGAACTACAGATTCAGTCCGTTCCGGCGGGCTGGTGGGCAGTCTGGGCCGCGGAAGGCCATCCACAACCTGTACAGTATGAGCAGGGCTATTGTTCCGGTTATAAGGCTTGGTGCTCGGCGGCATATGCGGTGGATTTTGGTTTAATGACTTATCGCGGTGCAGATGGCCAGTCACAATTATTGATGGTCGAGATGCAGCAGCCTTCAATCCAAGTAGATGATAGCAGTTGGCAAGCCATCGGTATGCAGCAGACGGCCACAGCAACTGTTCATTTTCAGCACACTCCAGCCACACGCATTGCACAACCCGGAGATTATCTGAATCGGTCGGGCTTCTGGCATGGTGCAGCCGGTGTTGCGGCCTGCTGGTATGGTGCTACAGTACGTCTGGCTGAATATTTACAGCAGCATGTGCAGCAGAAAACCCATGCCTATCATGAATTGTATTTGGGCGAAGTCAGTACCCGACTGGCCGTGACACGACAGTTTTTTACCCATGTGGCTGCCCAGATAGATGCAGCGCCGGCACACAGCCATGAACTGATCATCCGGATGTTACGCGCCCAAGTTGAGGATACTGCGCTATTGGTACTGGAAAAGGTCGGAAAAGCGCTAGGCGCACGACCTTTTTGCGAGCAGGCACATTTTGCCCGGTTGGCTGCCGACTTGCCGGTATTTTTGCGCCAGAGTCATGCTGCTTTTGATCTGGCTACAATTGGCCGCTTATCGCTACAGGAGGGGCAAACATGGCAACTCTGATCGATCCGGTAGTCGGTGACCGGAAAATCTATGGTAGCGGTACCGATCAGGCGCAGTGGCTCAATTGGTCCGGACTGACCGGGCTGCCGGATTTGAATCTGACGCAGCACTTTCCTGAGCGTGGCCGGGTACTAATTTTCGCGCCACATCCCGATGATGAAATTCTCGGTTGTGCGGGTCTGATGCAGCAACTGGCCGCGGCAGGGCGTGAACTGCTGCTGGTTGCAGTAACCAATGGTACCGGCAGCCATCCTCGGTCAAAACGTTATAGCGTTGAGCAGCTGAATGTGCTGCGGCCACAAGAAAGTCTGAATGCCTTGGCGGTGCTGGGACTGGAACATAAGGTCCAGCGCATTGCCCTGAACATTGCAGATGGCCAGGTGATGCAGGCTGAATCCGAACTGTTGCAGCAGCTACAAAACTGGGTGCAGCCTGAGGATATTCTGGTGACCACCTTCGCTCAAGATGGCCATCCCGATCATGAAGCCACCGGACGGGTGGTGCAGCATTGGGCTAGACAGCACCGGCAGCGCTGTTATCAGGTGCTGATTTGGGCCTGGCATTGGGCCATACCGGCAGATGCACGGATTCCCTGGGCGCAGGCACGAAAACTCCGTTTAACTGCACAGCAGCTGGCTTTAAAACAGCAGGCGATTCAGTGTTTTAAAACTCAGATCGAGGCTGATGACACTATTCACCAGCCGCCAATTTTATCGGCAAAAACCATTTCACGACTCTTAATCCCGTACGAGGTCTATATTGATGCGACTGAACACGGATGACTATTTTGACCAGCTGTATCAGGACAATGATGATCCCTGGCACTATCAGCAGCGCTGGTATGAGCAGCGTAAACGGCAGCTGTGTCTGGCGGCCTTGCCGCAGGCGCAGTTTCAGCGGGTCCTGGAAATTGGCTGCAGCAATGGCATCTTCAGTGAATTGCTGGCTCCGCGTTGTCAGCAGCTCATCTGTGTAGATGCCCACCGTCGTGCGGTTGAACTGGCACAGGCCCGTCTGGCGAGGTTTGCGCATGTGCAGGTGCGGCAACAACGTGTCCCTGAAACCCATCTGGCGCTGGAAAATGATAGTCTATTTGATCTGATTATTCTCAGTGAAGTGGCCTATTACCTGCGTCCGGCCGAATTAGTGCAGCTAATGCAGCAGCTGCAGCAGTGTTTAAGTGCAGACGGTACGCTGCTGGCCTGTCACTGGCGTTACCCGATTGCAGGCTTTGAGCTGAATGGCGATCAGGTACATGCCTGTTTAAGGCAACAACTGGCACTGCATCATTATTTGCAGATGAATGATCCGGATTTTCTGCTCGATCTCTGGACTCAAGATGCACAATCTGTGGCTGCGCGGGAGGGACTGATATGAGGATGGCGGTGGTGGTGCCTGCCTATAACGAAGCCGAAACGCTGGGCGCCTGTCTGGCGGCTATTCAGCAGGCCATTGCACAATTACCGCCCGTTGTGTCTGAAGTAAAGGTGCTGGTGGTGCTGGACAGTTGTGATGATCAGTCTGTTGAAATTGTACAACAGGCCGGAATCGACTACTTGTGTTGTGAAGTACGCTGTGTTGGTAAGGCACGGGATTTGGGCGTGCGCGCCATGATTGCCAAAGGTGCTGACTGGATTGCCTGTACCGATGCCGATACCCAGGTTGATGCGCAGTGGTTATCTGCACAATATGCCCATCAGCCGGCAGCACTGATTTGTGGCGTGGTTGAAATTAAAGACTGGTCGCCTTTATCTGCGGCCGCCCGGCAGAAATATCTGCGCCATTATCAGGATAAAATGGACCATCGGCATGTGCATGGGGCCAATCTCAGTTTTTCTGCTGCGGCCTATTTAAAAGCCGGTGGTTTTCAGGCCAGCAGCTGTCATGAAGATGTGCAGCTGGTCGAGCAGATGCAGTGCTTAAACCTGCCGATTGTCTGGAGTAACCAGGTACGGGTCACCACCAGCAGTCGTCTGGACAGCCGGGTCAGTGATGGTTTTGCCGCCTATTTGAACCGGCTTGTCGTGCTGCGTCTGAAGTGTGAGCGATTGTGAAAAAATGGCTGTCATCGGGCTGACAAAAACACAGCGTATTTTGATCAACACCACAGTTTAATTCGGTTACATAAAGCGGTAAAAATAAACAGCTTTTAGCCAATTCGGCCGTCTATCTCGGTTAGAATAATTTTCATGAAAATCATAAGGCAGGATCGCCCCATGGGATTATTATTTGAACCTATCCGTTTTGGCACGCTTGAATTAGACAACAGAATTATTATTGCCCCCATGTGTCAATATTCGGCCAATGATAAAGGCGAGCTCAGCTATTGGCATGAGCAGCAATGGGCTAACTATGCCTTGTCGGGTGCCGGTTTATGTATTATTGAAGCCACGGCGGTACAGCCAGAAGGGCGGATCAGCTATGCCGATTTAGGCCTATGGAATGATTTGCAGCGTGCGCAGATGAAAGCCTTGCTGGCCAAAGTCAAAACTTTGTCACCAATGCCATTTGCGGTGCAGCTGGCACATGCCGGACGTAAGGCATCTACCGATAAACCGTGGCTGGGCAAGGACCAGTTTGCGCCGGATCATGCCCAGGGCTGGCAAACCGTATCGGCCAGTAATTTGCCGTTTAACCCGACCGATCATGCCCCTCATGCACTAAGTCTGAATGAAATTGAACAGGTGATTGCCGACTTTGCCAGTGCTGCGGTGCGTGCAGTGGATGCCGGCTTTGATTTAATTGAAATCCATGCTGCCCATGGCTATCTGCTGCATCAGTTTATGTCGCCGTTATCCAATGTCCGAGATGATGAATATGGAGGCAGTTTTGAAAACCGGATTCGTTTAACCCTGGAAGTGTTCCAGGCCATGAAACAAGTGGTGCCAGAAGGTTATCCGATTGGGGTGCGTCTGTCTGCTACCGACTGGATGGATGCGCAGGGCGGCTGGAATATCCAGTCTACGGTTGGGGTGGCCAAAGCGCTGGAACAGTTGGGCGCAGCCTATATTCATGTGTCCAGTGCCGGTCTGCATGCCCAGCAGAGTATCGAGATCGGGCCAAGCTATCAGGTGCCTTTTGCCCATGCCATTAAACAGGCGGTGCATCGTATTCCGGTGATTTCTGTGGGCCTGATTACCGAAGCGGTGCAGGCTGAAGAAATTCTGCAAAATCAGTATGCAGATGCCATTGGACTGGCACGAGCGATGCTTTATGATCCACGTTGGCCGTGGCATGCCGCTGCTGAACTGGGCGGGCAGATTGCCATCGCGCCGCAATACTTGCGCTGTCAGCCGCATGGTTTAAAAGATTTATTCCATCCATTTCCTGTTCAGGAATAAGCAACAGCAGCATCAGGGATGATGCATTTTAGATCTCGTTCTAGAGAAGGAAGGCACTTTTGTTGCTGAATATTTTACTGCCCTTGGTGGCAGTACTGGCGCTGGGCTATAGCAGCGTACGTACCAATTTTCTGGCGGCCACGCATATTCAGGCGCTGAGCCAGTTTGTGATGAAGGTTTCACTGCCAGCCTTTTTACTGTTTGCCCTGGCCAGTAAAGACCTGGCCGAAATCTGGCATCCCGGTTATTTTATTGGTTATGGGCTGGGCTCGCTGATCCTGTTTTTTCTGGCGCTAGCCATTTATAAAGCCTATTTCCGGCATAGCCTGACCCATGCCAGTGTACTGTCGATGGGCGCGTCGATGTCCAATACCGGTTTTATTGGCACGGCTATTTTAACCCTGCTGATTGGCAGTCATTCCGCCATTTATCTGTCATTAACTCTAATTATTGAAAACCTGATTATTGTGGCGATGGTGCTGTTTCTGGCCGAAGCCGGTTCGCAAAAGCAAGACCATCATCTTTCGGCGTTATATCTGAAAACCTTAAAAAGTCTGCTAAAAAATCCGGTGATTCTGTCGATTATTGCCGGGATGGCCTGTGTCTTGCTTAATTTAAAACTGCCGGACAGCATCAATCAGATTCTGGAGATGCTCGGCAAAACTGCATCGCCGTTGGCTTTATTTGTGATTGGCGGCAGTCTGGTCGGAATGCGGCTGCACTCGGTTAATCTGCAAAGTGTGCTGCTGGTCGGGATGAAAGTCCTGCTGATGCCGCTGGTTATTTTCACCTTGTTGTGGAGTTTGCCCAATGTCAGCTCAGAAATGCTGTTTGTTGGTACGTTGCTGGCGGCATTGCCGATGCCTGTGGCCTTTGGGATTTTTGGCCAGAATTATGGCCTGAATGAACAGGCACTCCAGCCTTTAATTATGAGTACGGTCCTGGGTTTAATCGGAGTGGCTTTCTGGTTAAGTCAGTCATCGCATTTTCTTTAAATCTTTATGTATCCCAAATAAAAAAGCCCGGTCATCGGGCTTTTTTCGGTCAGCCGCATTAGCTTTTCTTGGCTGCTGCTTTTGGTGGATTCTTGGCTTGATCGGCGATCATCTTGTCCACCACAGCCAGCGATTCTTTGGCTTGCGGGACATTTTCCTTGGCCAGGGCAGAGAAAATCTTTTTCGCTTCCGGCAGGTTTTGCGGCACGATGTTGCCATTGGTAAACATATTGCCAACCGCCATCAGTGCTGGAATATAGCCTTTTTGTGCTAAATCCTGAATGCTTTTTAAGCCCTGCTGAATGGGTGCTTCATTTTTGTTTTTAAAGCCCAGGCTAATGTCATATAAGGCTTTGGCATGAATGGCCTGATTGTTGCCTTTTTTAATGAGGGGTTCCAGTAATTGCAGGCCTTTTTTATCTGAATCGGCTTTGTTTTCAGAGAAATACACCACCGCTAAATCAATGGTGGCATCATGAAAGCCTTGTGATGAAGCTTTTTGCAAATACTGTTTGGCTTTATTGGTATCCTGTTTTAGACCCAAAGTGCCGGTCAGATGGTTTTTACCGAGTACATAATTCGCCACCGGATAGCCTTTTTTCGCGGCCTGCTCATATAGCTCGATGGCTTTCTTTTCATTTTTGGCCGTACCTTGGCCGGTTTGGGTCAAATAACCCAGATTATAAATCGCTTGCGGATTACCGGTTTTGGCCAGTTTGTCTAATTCCTGATAGGCTCCGCTCAGGTTGTTGGCTTTGACCATGGCTTCAATTTTGGCGAAAGCCGGATCGGTCGGAATACTGTTATTGCTGTTGGCGAGGGTAAATTGTGTCGAAAGGGCAACCAGACTTGCCAAAATCAGTTTTTTCATCGTTGTATAAAACCTTGTATCAATGACCACATAATTCCATTTATGTGTGGGGAATAAATTGTCACTCATCATCATAAGATGAAATCAAAGAATGTAAATATAGATGTATCGGAATCCGGTAATTTTTTCAAACCACGTAGGAACAATAATAAAAAAATCCTGAATTTAAGGATTGCTTCAATTTGTAAATCAGTCTCGTTTTTTTTGACGGATAAAAAAACAACCCAAGTTACACGTGTCACTTGGGCTGTTTTTCATAGATCTGCTAGTGACACGCTTAATTTTGCGGCCGCGCCACATCACCGCTTAAAGCTTCAGGTAAATCCAGAACCGTTACATCCATCTCGGCTAAGGCATCCGGTTTTGCTACCACCAAAGCTTGATAACCGCTATCAATAGCCAGGCTATTCACTACTTCTACATCATTGTTCAGTTTGCTGGCGATAGCTGGAGCATCGCCTGTACCTTGAATCAGATGCAGCCAGTGTTTTGGCTTGGCTTTAAACCATAAACGGGCAATCACTTCCTGACCCAAATAACAGCCTTTGTCATAATGAATGCCTTCACGCTGATGCAGGCGCAGTTCCTGTGGCTGGAACAGTTCCGCGGTGCTGGCCTGAATCCAGGCCTGACCACTTTCAAGCGCCTTTAATTGCCATGCTTGAATATCCTGTTCAGTACTTGTGAACTGGGTGCTTAAACCGTTTACGACCGGATAAACCTGACCGGCTTCTTCCAGTTTCATTTTCGAGAAAGCACCAAACTTTTTAATGTGTTTGGCAAAGTCTTCAGCTTGATCGGCCGTTACTACAATTTCAAACTGTTCAGCATTCTGTTTGGTCAGCCATAAACCAAACAGAATACGGCCTTTCAGGCTACAAATTGCAGTATAACGGGTTTCGGTTTGCGGCAGTTTTTCGACATCTACCGTGACTTGACCTTGTAAGAATTTTTGCGCATCTACACCGTTTAAAGTGAATGCAGAGAAAGTCAGATTACTCATGTTCTAATCTCGAAACCGTATCTAATACTAAAGAATGAGGTTAATTTTGCGCTATTTTTCAAAAAAAATCATATTTCTGGCCAGAATTTTCTATTAGATGTAACCAAATTTTTCAAAAATGTATTATTTTTAACTTAAGTTTATGAAATATATGAAATTTGGGAAATAGGCTTCGGGCAGCGTACAATGCCAAGCAGCATGAATGTTAAACAACAAAACTTTGAAAGAAGAAGTCAGAACAAGGCAGGTACGCTATGAATAACAACTACCGTAAACCGCTGCAAGGCACCCCGCTAGAATATTATGATGTGCGACAAGCCGTTGAAGATATTCAGCCAGGCGCATATGCCAAACTTCCTTATACCTCCAAAGTGCTGGCCGAGCAGTTGGTGCGTCGTTGTGATCCAGCCATTTTAGAGCAGTCCTTACGCCAGCTGATTGAACGCAAGCAGGAGCATGATTTTCCATGGTATCCAGCACGTGTAGTCTGTCATGATATTTTGGGGCAAACGGCACTGGTCGATCTTGCCGGTCTGCGTGATGCCATTGCCGATCAGGGCGGTGATCCATCCAAAGTCAATCCGGTGGTGCCAACCCAGCTGATTGTCGATCACTCACTGGCGGTGGAATACGGTGGATTTGATCCGGATGCATTTGAGAAAAACCGTGCAGTCGAAGACCGTCGTAATGAAGACCGTTTCCATTTTATTGAATGGACCAAAACAGCCTTTAAAAATGTCGATGTAATTCCGGCAGGCAACGGCATCATGCATCAAATTAACCTGGAAAAAATGTCACCGGTAATTCAAAACCGTGATGGCGTAGCATTCCCGGATACCTGCGTGGGTACAGACTCGCATACCCCGCATACCGATGCGCTAGGCGTGATTTCAGTCGGTGTGGGTGGTCTTGAAGCTGAAAATGTGATGCTGGGTCGTGCATCTTGGATGCGTCTGCCGGACATTATTGGGGTAGAATTGGTTGGTCAGCGTCAGCCGGGCATTACTGCGACGGACATCGTCTTGGCGTTAACTGAATTCCTGCGTAAAGAGCGTGTGGTCGGTGCCTATTTAGAGTTCTTTGGTGAAGGTGCGGACAGCATGTCAGTGGGTGATCGTGCCACCATCTCCAATATGACCCCTGAATATGGTGCAACCGCTGCGATGTTCTATATTGATCAGAACACCATCGACTATTTAACCCTGACCGGTCGTGAGCCTGAACAAGTCAAACTGGTTGAAACCTATGCCAAAGAAATTGGGCTTTGGGCATCTGACATGACACAGGCGGAATATCCACGTGTGCTGCGTTTCGACTTATCAACGGTAACCCGTAATATTGCAGGGCCGTCGAACCCACATGCACGTGTATCCACAAGTGACTTAAAAGAAAAAGGCATTGCCGGTATTGTTGAACAGCGTACCGATGGTTTGATGCCAGATGGTGCCATCATCATTGCCGCGATTACCTCATGTACCAATACCTCAAACCCACGTAATACCGTTGCGGCAGGTTTGCTGGCACGTAAAGCCAATGAGCTCGGTCTTGTGCGTAAACCTTGGGTGAAATCGTCATTTGCACCGGGGTCTAAAGCAGCTGCGCTGTATTTGGAAGAAGCGGGTGTACTGAAAGACTTAGAAAAACTCGGTTTTGGCATCGTCGCTTATGCATGTACGACTTGTAACGGGATGTCAGGCGCGCTTGATCCAAAGATTCAGCAAGAAATTATTGACCGTGACCTGTATGCGACTGCGGTGCTGTCGGGCAACCGTAACTTCGATGGTCGTATCCATCCGTATGCAAAACAGGCTTTCCTGGCATCTCCACCACTCGTGGTTGCCTATGCAATTGCCGGTACCATCCGTTTTGACATCGAAAAAGATGCGTTGGGCACCGACCAGAACGGTAATCCAATTTATCTGAAAGACATTTGGCCGTCGGATGAAGAAATTGATGCATTAGTGAAAACCTCGGTGAAGCCTGAGCAGTTCCAGAAAGTCTATATTCCAATGTTTGACTTGGGCGAAGTGGAGCAGGCGGCAAGTCCGCTATATGACTGGCGTCCGCAAAGTACTTATATTCGCCGTCCACCATATTGGGAAGGCGCGCTGGCTGCACCGCGTACATTAGCCAATATGCGTCCGCTGGCAATTTTGGGCGATAACATTACCACTGACCATTTATCACCATCGAATGCAATTATTCTGGATTCGGCGGCAGGTGAATATCTGGCGAAAATGGGCTTGCCTGAGGAAGATTTTAACTCCTATGCCACCCACCGCGGTGATCACTTGACGGCACAACGTGCAACGCTGGCCAACCCGAAATTGTTTAATGAAATGGTGGTACGTTCTGACGGTACCATTAAGCAAGGTTCCAAAGCGCGTGTCGAGCCTGAAGGCGAAGTAATGCGGATGTGGGAAGCGATTGAAACCTACATGAATCGTAAACAGCCGCTGATTATTGTTGCCGGTAAAGACTACGGCCAAGGCTCAAGCCGTGACTGGGCGGCTAAAGGTGTACGCCTTGCTGGTGTTGAAGCGATTGTGGCAGAAGGTTTTGAGCGTATTCACCGAACTAACCTGGTTGGGATGGGTGTATTGCCGCTTGAGTTTAAGCCGGGCACAGACCGTAAAACTCTAGGTTTGGATGGTACTGAGCTTTATAGCGTGATTGGTAATATTGCACCTCGTTCGACTTTAACACTTGTGATTGAGCGTTCCACGGCTGATGGTAAAAACCAGATTCTGGAAGTGCCAGTAACCTGCCGTTTAGATACCGAAGAAGAAGTGTCAGTTTATGAAGCGGGTGGGGTGTTACAGCGATTTGCGCAGGACTTCTTGGAAGGGAATGTGGCTTAATTATTAAATGAATCCTCCCCAACCCTCCTTTAAGAAAGGAGGGAGTTTCTCTTTTTTTCTTATGCCATGTATGGCTTAGGGTTGGGGGAGATTAAAGTTATTGAAATTGCGTAAGAAATAAACTAATTTAATTTGTGTTAATTTTGCTCAATTGAGTCGGGGCATCTATGCCAGATAGATTAGAACTAACTAAAAATGTGCTTTTTTTTAAATGTGATTCGCCAAATACTGATCAAGAAATTGAAAAAATTTTAGAACTCGCTACAGAAAATAAGGAAAGTAATACAAATTTTGTGATTGATCAATTCAGGGCAAAAAATAGGACGAATAGAGGAGTTGATTACACGGTATCAATTAAGGTCTTTCCTACAGTTAGACCAGTATATTTCCTTGATGATGATACTTTTGAAGATCGTATATATGCTTATATATTAGTTATAGAAATTAATGATTATTTAGTGATTTTAAGTAAAAGTTGCTCAACATTTTTGGCGTATGTTAAAGAAAACTTTAAGCTAATAGAAGTAGCAGAACTCAGTAGATTGGTAGGAGATAATGCAGAGTTTCAAAAAATAGCTTTACGCAACATGACAGTTTCTGAAAAAGCAGTAAGAAATAGATCCTATGAAGGAAATGATATTAGGTCATCTTTCTCATCACATTCTGCGGGACGATCTATTCCTTCACATTTAAAAATTAAGGAAAAAGGTCAAATAAAATCTATTTCATCGACTGGAAGAATAGTTGAATCATCGCCAAGACAATCCATTGAGGAGATAACTGATTGGGCGTATAGTCAAATCCAACTTATTAATACTTCAAAAGAAAATAATTTTCTTAAAAAATTTGCAAAAAAAGTTTCTCTTGGAGATGTTCTTTCTAAATGTAATCCAAGTGCATTATTGATTGATATTTCAGCCATTGAAGACAAAATTGAAGATGGAACAATTTTATTAAAATATGAGCTATTTAAAAAAGAAAAAATAAATGGAAAAATTAAGAAAACAAAAAAATATATAGAGCCTTCTATTAGAATCTATAAAAAATTGTTTGATCAATTAGGTAGGGTATATGAGCTTAATCAAAATCTAAGAGTAATAAATTTAGAATCAACATCATATGTAAATAAAAATAAGAGAACTTTATCTATTTCATCTAAATTACTTAGAAAATTTAAAGTTGAAGAGAATAGTAAGATAGAAAGCCTATTAAATTATATTAATAAACAAGGTTTATTTTGTCTTACTTTCGATGACCCTCGCTTTATGTATTGTATGGATAACTGTTTTGAGGATGTATCTGGAACATCTGAAATAGAATCTATTTTAGCTATGCTTCATCCCCAAAAGGATATAGAAAAAATTCAATCGGAAAAGGGTACATTCAAAGCTGGTCAAAAACATTTTAGTAAAGGCTCAATGTTCCACTTTGTTGAAAAATTACATTCAAAGGATGACTATATTTTTTGTGATGATTTAGGTGATGAATGGGCCGATCATTTAGTAATTAACAGTAAAGAATATAGTATTAGTTTTATACATGGCTTTGTTGCACAAACCTATCTGTAAAGGGTTTTTCAGCGATATAATTTTCAAATGAAGAAGCCTGCACACAAAATCTACCGCACAACCAATTGGCCCGCATATAACCGAGCACTCATGAGTCGCG
>NZ_VPBA01000037.1:0-26527 GCF_013418945.1 Acinetobacter sp. YH12112
ATAATTCAAGTGAATTTGTTTGAAAGAAGAACTTTAAAAGCTTTATTTTCACCCGATAAAATACCCATAAAACAAGAGGAAGCTCAAATGAGCTTCCTCTTGTGAAAAATTGTGGGACAGCAATGGGCCATGGCCTGCTTTTTTCATCAGCAAACTCATCCGAATTGTCAGGATGTGCGGAATAAATAATTATTTATGCAATAACAAATGAAATTTATAGCAAGATTTGTTTATAATAGCGCACGGAAATTACCAGTGAGACTGTTATGTTGACCATCGTTCAAGAAGCGCTAACCTTCGATGATGTCCTATTACTCCCTGCCTACTCTACTGTTCTCCCAAAAGATGTCTCTCTAAAGACACGCCTGACTCGCGGCATTAACCTGAATATTCCTCTTGTGTCTGCAGCCATGGATACGGTGACTGAATCCCGTATGGCCATTGCAATGGCGCAAAATGGCGGTATTGGTATCCTGCATAAAAACATGGATATCGCAGCGCAGGCGGCTGAAGTACGTCGTGTGAAAAAATTTGAAGCCGGTATGGTCAAAGACCCGATCACTGTGACCCCAGAAACCACAGTACGTGAACTGATTGCCTTAACTCAAGCCAACAACATCAGCGGTGTTCCTGTGGTGAAAGATGGTAAAGTGGTGGGCATCGTCACCGGTCGTGATACACGCTTTGAAACCAATCTGGAGCAGCCGGTCAGCAACATCATGACCGGTCAGGACCGTCTGGTGACGGTGCGTGAAGGCGAATCAAAAGAAAATATCCAGGCACTATTGCAACAGCACCGTATTGAGAAAGTACTGGTGGTGGGTGACAACAATGAACTGCGTGGTTTAATTACGGTCACTGATTTCCGTAAAGCAGAACTTTATCCAAACAGCTGTAAAGATGACCTCGGTCGTTTACGCGTAGGTGCTGCAGTGGGTACCGGTGTGGAAACCCCAAGCCGTGTAGAAGCACTGGTTGAAGCTGGTGTAGACGTGATTGTAGTCGATACTGCACACGGTCACTCTGCCGGTGTAATTGAACGTGTACGCTGGGTAAAACAGAACTATCCGCAAGTGCAAGTCATTGGTGGTAACATCGCAACGGGTGATGCTGCGCTTGCGTTATTAGATGCCGGTGCAGATGCAGTGAAAGTCGGTATTGGTCCGGGTTCTATCTGTACCACCCGTATTGTGGCCGGTATTGGTATGCCGCAAATCTCGGCGATTGACTCTGTAGCGAATGCATTAAAGGAACAGATTCCATTGATCGCGGATGGTGGTATCCGTTTCTCTGGCGATATGGCCAAAGCGATTGGCGCAGGTGCCAGCACGATTATGGTCGGTTCACTGCTGGCTGGTACTGAAGAAGCACCGGGCGAAGTTGAATTCTTCCAGGGCCGTTATTACAAGGCTTATCGTGGTATGGGTTCATTGGGTGCCATGGCGGGTGCAACCGGTTCTGCAGACCGTTACTTCCAGGACTCTAAAGCCGGTGCTGAAAAACTGGTGCCAGAAGGTATTGAAGGTCGCGTACCGTACAAAGGCCCAATGGGTAATATCGTGCATCAGATGATGGGTGGTTTACGTTCATCAATGGGTTATACCGGTTCTTCAACCATTGAAGACCTGCGTCAGAATGCCAAATTCGTGAAGATTACTGCAGCCGGTATGTCTGAATCTCACGTGCATGATGTGACCATTACCAAAGAAGCACCGAACTATCGCGTTGGTTGATTTTTGGTAATTCGCCTTATAGAAAAGCCGTCATAAATGTGACGGCTTTTTTAATTTTGGTGTAAAGTAAGCGTGTTGAAACAGGATGATGAAAATCACCATAACCCTATAAGAAGTGAGTAAGACATGAGTTATTTTGGAACCGATGGTATACGTGGCAAGTTTGGGGAGCTTCCAATTACACCAGAGTTTGCATTGAAACTAGGTTTCGCGGCAGGTAAAGTTTTAAAAAAATACAGCAAGAAAAATAAACCGATTGTGGTACTGGGCAAAGATACCCGTCTGTCAGGTTATATTCTGGAATCGGCGCTACAGGCTGGTCTGAACGCTGCCGGTATTTATGTACATTTACTGGGGCCATTGCCGACCCCCGCGATTGCACATTTAACCCGTGCCTTACATGCCAGTCTGGGCATTGTCATTTCTGCATCGCATAACCCGTATTTTGATAACGGGATTAAATTCTTCTCCAGCGAAGGCAAAAAACTGCCGGATGAACTGCAGGAAGCGATTAATCAAGAACTCGAAAATGAAATTCAGATTGAAGATAACGCCAATCTGGGTAAAAGCTTCCGCGTTAAAGACTCTGCCGGACGTTATATCGAATTCTGTAAATCGACCTTTCCTTATCACTTTGATCTGAACCATTTAAAAATTGTGGTCGATTGTGCCAATGGTGCAGCCTATAACGTCGGTCCGGCGGTATTTAAAGAACTGGGTGCCAAGGTCATTCCGCTATATAACACCCCAGATGGTCTGAATATTAATGAAGATTGTGGTTCGACCCATCCGGAACAGTTACAGCAGGCGGTGGTAGAACATCAGGCGGATTTGGGCATTGCCTTTGATGGCGATGCTGACCGGGTAATTATGGTCGACAAAAATGGTGAGCAGATCACCGGTGATCATATCCTGTATATTCTGGCGACACAGGCTAAAAACAAACCGGCAGGTATTGCCGGAACCGTCATGAGCAATATGGCACTGGAACTGGCGTTAGAAAAAGCCGGAGTCGAGTTTGTTCGCGCCAAAGTTGGTGACCGCTATGTATTGCAGGCGCTTGAGGAAAATGGCTGGAATATCGGCGGTGAGCCATCGGGCCATGTCCTAACTCTGGATAAAAGCACCACTGGTGATGCGATTATTGCTGCATTACAGGTCTTAACCGTCATGGTAGAGCAGGGCAAAGCCCTGCATGAACTGGTTGCCGATTTTAAACTGTTCCCGCAAGTGCTGGTGAATGTACGTTTAGAGGCCATGTTTGACCCGTATGCCGTGCCCGCTTTAGTGGAAGAATTTGGTAAAGCAGAAGCGCAGCTGCAAGGCCGTGGCCGTATCCTGATTCGTAAGTCAGGCACTGAACCGGTGATTCGTGTAATGGTCGAAGGGGATGACCAGCAGGAAGTGACCGTACTGGCCAACCATCTGGCCGATGCCGTGCGTCATCATGCGATTGCTGCCTAAGGGGAGTATAGATGTCTGATTTAATTAAAGACTTAAGTGAATTACGTTTAAGCTATCAAAAAGGCGAGCTGCATGAGTCAGCCGCTTTGGCTGATCCACATCAGCAGTTCTTAAACTGGTTTAATCATGCACTGGAAATCAAACTGCATGAACCCTATGCCATGTCTTTGGCCACAGCCAATGCGCAGGGCCGTCCGCATGTGCGTACCGTGCTACTGCGCGGTGCAACCGAACTTGGTTATGACTTTTATACCAACTATGACAGCCAGAAAGGCACCGACTTACTGGAAAATCCTTATGCGGAATTGCTGTTTTACTGGCCGGAACTGGAACGCCAGATTCGGGTTAGCGGCCGGGTGAGTAAAATTCCGGAGGAAGAGTCGCATCTGTACTATAACAAGCGTCCACGTGACAGCCAGATTGCGGCGCATATCAGTACCCCGCAAAGTGGTGTGATTGCCAGCCGTGAAGCGTTGCAACAGCGTTTTGCACAGCTTGCTGCCCAGGTGGGTGAGCAGGATGTACTGAGCAAGCCGGAATTCTGGGGCGGTTATCGTCTGGAACCGGATTATTATGAATTTTGGCAGGGGCGCCCGAATCGTTTACATGACCGTTTAAGTTATGAAAAAACCGATGGGGCATGGACACTGCAACGACTGATGCCTTAAATGTCGAATATACAGATTAAACAACGACCTTTTCTGTCACGCCCTGAAAGTTTTCAGGGCGTGACACCGTTAATTGCCCAGATTTTGGCACGGCGTGGTGTGCAATCCGAGCAGGAACTGGAACTGAAGCTGAAACATCTGCTGGCGCCGACCATGAAAGGGCTGGATCAGGCCATTCAGATTCTGGATCGGGCCATTGACGGGCACAAAGAGATTGTCATTGTTGGTGATTATGATGCCGATGGTGCCACCAGTACCGCCTTAATGGTGCTGGCCTTGCGTGAATTGGGTGCCAAGGTGCAGTATCTGGTGCCGGACCGGTTTAAATATGGGTATGGCCTGACTCCGGCAATTGCCGATCTGGCCTTTACCCGTTTTCAGCCTGATTTATTAATTACCGTTGATAATGGTATTTCCAGCCATGCCGGTGTGGAACAGGCGCAAGCGCATGGTATGCAGGTTATTATTACCGACCATCACCTGACCACCAAAGCTACACCAGCGGCGGATGCCGTCGTCAATCCAAACCAGCTCGGCTGCGAATTTCCGAGTAAAGCACTGGCCGGCGTCGGGGTGGCATTTTATGTCTTGGCCAACCTGTCCAGTTATCGTAAAAAACAAGGCAAATCCAGCAGCAACCTGACCCAATATCTGGATCTGGTGGCTTTGGGCACCTATGCCGATGTGGCCAGTCTGGACTATAACAACCGTATTCTGGTCGATGCTGGACTGAAAAAAATCCAGCAACATTTGTGTCGGCCGGGAATTTCGGCGCTGCTCGATATAGCCGGACGAGAGGCCGCCAGCCTAAAAGCCCAGGATTTGGGTTTTGTCTTGGGACCACGGATTAATGCCGCGGGCCGAATGGAAACCATGGATATTGGTATTGAATGTCTGCTGGCCAATGATGCACAAACTGCTTATCGCTTCGCTGAACAGTTAAACCAGTTAAATGTAGAGCGTCGTCAGGTTGAAGGGCAGATCAAGCAGGAAGCATTGCAGGAACTGGAAAAAATCCAGCTCGATGCAAGTGAACTGCCTGCGGCCTTAATCATGTTTGAGCCGCACTGGCATCAAGGGGTGATTGGTATTGTCGCAGGACGGCTGAAAGAGCAGTTCCATCGCCCGAGTATTGTATTTGCGGCTGATGAAGATGGTATTCATATTAAAGGGTCGGCGCGTTCCATTGATGGCATTCATATTCGTGATGCGATTGAGCAGGTGGCAGAGCAGTATCCACATTTGGTCAGCCATTTTGGTGGACATGCGGCCGCGGCCGGACTGACCATTCAAAAAGCCCATTTTCAGGAATTTAGGCAGATTTTTGAACAGCTGATTGCCAGCATGGACCCTGAGCTGTTTCAGGCAACCTTATGGACCGATGGCGAATTGCCGGTAGAGGATTTTCATCTAGAAACTGTGCATACCTTGCAGCACTTGGCGCCGTGGGGGCAGAAATTTCCACCGCCAATTTTTGAGGGGCAATTTCAGATTGTGGATTATCGTTGGCTCAAAGATGTACATCTTAAATTACGCGTGGCTTTGGAAAATGGGCAGGTGATTGATGCGATCGCCTTCAATGCAGCCGATAAATATGAATTTGATCCGATGAAAGATACGCGCTTGGTGTATGAGCTGGATAAAAATGTCTTTAATGGCAATGTCAGCCTGCAAATGCGGATTATCCATTTAGAACAATAGGCCATAAAAAACCGCTCGAGTGAGCGGTTTTTTGACTTTTAATCGGAATGATTAGAAGCGGAAAGTACCATTGATACCAAACGAGTCAATACCGTCAGTTGTGTGGTAATTTACACCTGCTGCAATAGTTGGCGTAAAGAATTTTTGAGCTTTAATACCGAACAGTGTATCTGAACCATCTGCAGTAGAATCAGCAATAGATAGACCTACACTGAGAGTTGGATCGATATAAAGATCAGCAGCTAAGCGATAGGTTGTTTCATCACCAATATAAGTTAAACCTTCAAAATTGGTGAAATGATTGCCAATTTGAGTCACGTATTTGGCACGTAAAGATAATGCAGTGTCATCACCTACAGTAAGTGCATTTGAAAGATTTGCGGTGAAACCATAGTTTGCCACTTGAACTGGGTCTACGCTTTCATTTGCGGCACCTACTGCTAGCAACAAGCCAGTAACTGGTAGGTAACCTACTTCAAGCGCATAACCGGTATTATCGTCACCTGCAAAATCAACTTGGTTAATAGTACCGCTTACATAAAATTGAGTATTTGGAATATAAAACTCACCACTTACACCAAACACATCAATATCTTCATCGCCATCACCGCTTGCATTTGCATAACCTAAGCCAATATTGCTTGCTTTATTTAGGAAAGCCGCTTCTGCAAGTGGAGAGTTCTTAACTTGAACATCATTTAAATAATATTTTCCATTGATGAAAAATGTATCTAGATCCCCAAGGTTATCGATATCAGTGTTTTCATACCCTACATTAAGTTCAGCTTGGTAAGCATGTGCAGTTCCTAGGCTAGCAAGAAGTGCTGTAGCAAGAGTAAGTTTCTTAAGCATTTAGAGTTCTCTCTTTGTTATAAAATATGGCTGTTTTATTAACAGTTGTAACAAATTGTACAGATAATAATCGCCCCGTCAATGTGCAAAAACTACCTAAATGCTTGTTTAAAGTGCAATAAAAAACCCATCCGAAGATGGGTTTTTTATAATGAAATTTCTTAGTTTGGATTAGAAGCGGTATTTCGCTGCTACACCAAAGCGGTTGTAGTCGTTGCTACCTGCTTCACCGAAACCGACACGACCTTCAAGGCTGACTTGTGGGGTGAAGAATTTACGGGCATTGATACCAAACTCGCTGTTGTCGTTCAGATCATTGTTGTAATAATCTGCACCGATACTCAGGGTTTTATCAATGTAGTAATCTGCTGCCAGGTTGTATTCGTCCAGATCGCCGAATGCTGCACCGGCTTCAAGGTTAATATCTTTACCATTGCTTAAGGTAGTGACATATTTGGCACGTAAGGTAGGGTCTACACCGTCGTCATAGTCATTGTCATAACCTTTTAAACCTGCAGCAATTAACAGACCCGGTGCTGGCAGATAACCTACTTCTGCACCATATACAGTGGTATCAAAATCGCCACCTCTGTCAAATTTAATGTCATCACGTCCGACATTACCGCTCAAGTAAAAGTCCGAATTAGGTACAAAGTACTCTGCACCTACACCATATTGATGACGTTCATCATTACCGAGTTCGTCATATTGGTATTTGGCATTTACGTTGCTGGCACGATCAAGGAAGGCTGCTTCTGCCAAAGGCGCATTACGCGTTTGAACAGGGTTAAAGTAATAGGTACCATCTACACCAAAAGAACCACTTGTGCCGCCATGATCTGGATCAATTAATCCTGCAGAAGCACCAATTTCAGCTTGGTATGCATGTGCTGTACCTGCGACTGCGAATACAGATAAAAGTGCTGAAGCAATTGCTAGTTTTTTCATGGATCTTACCCCTCTGAAATCAGGTTGACTGTTTAATTTTTTGTTACAACTTCAGTCTAGGCCAAATAAAATTTTGGTCAATCCAGCAAAAGTTACCGCATTGTTTCAGCTGTAATATTGTGTAATTGATTAATTTTAAGATATTGATAAATAATATAAAATAATTAATGTTTTGTTTTATTAAAAGTATGGAGATTCTGTGAATTTAGGTCAATTTGTATAATTTTTGCGCTGTATTATAAGTTATGATGCGGCTTTGTAAAACCCTTTTGCGAAAGATGAAAAATTTCATTTTTATCAATTTGAAAGCCAAGAACGGGCAATTAAACCGAATTTTAAACGTGGTTTTTTCTTGATCTTTCTTCTAGTTTGCTGGGTTCTGTAGGTTGTGCTCATCATGGCCGTCTAAGTTTATATCCATCATTTTAGTTGAGTGGATGCAGGCGCCTCTTACTCCTGATTGGCTCTATGCTACAATACACGGGTTTTATCGATATTTTTTGAGAGCATTCACGTGGAAATTAATCCTTATCTAAACCAGCTAAAAGACTTGAACGAACGTGGTCAAACACTACGGGGGTATCTTTGACTACGATCTTAAAAAAGAGCGTTTAGAAGAAGTTCTCCGTGAATTGGAAGATCCGGCCATCTGGAATGACCAGAACCGCGCCCAAGCCATGGCCAAAGAAAAAGGCGAGCTTGAGAACGTTCTGAATGTATTAGACGGTCTGGCAACACAGCTCGAAGATGCGCAGGCAATGCTGGATCTGGCGGTGGAAGCCGATGAAGAAGCCATGCTGGAAGATGTGCAGGCCGAATTGAGCGCCGCTGAAGAAGAGTTGGCAAAACTTGAATTCCGCCGGATGTTTAACAATCCAATGGACCCGAACCCGTGCTATGTCGAAATTCAGGCCGGTTCTGGCGGTACCGAAGCACAAGACTGGGCTTCAATGCTACTGCGTATGTATATGCGCTGGATTGAGCGTCATGGCTTTAAGGCCGAGCTGATGGAAGAATCAGACGGTGATGTGGCCGGGATTAAATCTGCGACTATTCGTGTAGAAGGCGAGTATGCTTATGGCTGGTTGCGGACTGAATCGGGTGTCCATCGTTTGGTGCGTAAGTCACCATTTGACTCGGGTAACCGCCGTCATACGTCATTCTCTGCAGTGTTCGTTTCACCTGAAGTAGATGATAATATTGAAATTGAAATCAATCCGTCAGATGTCCGTACCGATACCTATCGTGCATCGGGTGCTGGTGGTCAGCACATTAACAAAACTGACTCTGCCGTGCGTTTAACCCACATTCCAACCGGTATTGTGGTGGCCTGTCAGAACCAGCGTTCACAACATGCCAACCGTGACCATGCCTGGAAACAGTTACGTGCCAAACTCTATGAACTGGAGATGAACAAACGTAACGAAGCTGCGCAAGCGCTTGAAGATTCCAAGTCAGATATCGGCTGGGGCAGCCAGATCCGTTCTTATGTATTGGATGACTCGCGGATTAAAGACCTGCGTACCGGTGTCGAAAACTCCAACACAGGCGCAGTGCTGGACGGTGATCTGGACAAATTTATTGAAGCGAGCTTAAAGCAGGGGCTTTAAGCCGCTGTCAATAAAAAAGTATCAACAACAAGGCACTAGTAGTGTAAAACTAATATATCTAAAAAAATCGATATATAAATCGAAAAAATACGATATATTGGATAGGAACACTGAATAGTGCTTTGTTGCGTTCCTTGAACACAGCCTGATGCGACGTGCCTGAATTATGGATATTGATTTAATTTTTAAAGCCTTAGCCAATCCGACGCGCCGACAAATCTTGCTCTGGTTAAAACATCCGGAACAGTTTTTGTCAGAAGAGCAGTGCGGCGGCTTTCAACGTGGCGTCTGTGCCGGCAATATCGAAAAACTCGGTAAGGTGTCGCAGTCAACCATGTCCAATCATTTATCTGTGTTACAGCAGGCCGGTTTAATTCAGGCTGAAAAACATGGTCAATGGTCCTATTTCTCCCGCAACGAAGCCCTGATTCAGCAATATATTGAATTTTTAGAAAGCTCACTCTAAGACAAAACAGCATCTGTTTGGTCGCGTGCAGCTACAGAGGCATCTATGGCAGAACTGAATAATCCCTTAACCCTGGGTCAACTCCAGTTAAAAAATCGTGTGGTGATGGCACCCTTAACCCGTAGTCGGGCTACGGATGATCGCGTTCCGACGGCATTAATGGCGGAATATTATGCCCAGCGTGCCAGCGCCGGTCTGATTATTTCTGAAGCCACAGTCATTTCTGAAGAAGCCAATGGCTATTTAAATACTCCGGGCCTGTTTAGCGATGCTCAGGTTGAAGGCTGGAAGCGGGTCACCCATGCAGTGCATGAGCGCGGCAGTTTAATTGTGGCGCAGTTATGGCATGTGGGCCGGGTGTCGCATCCCGATTTACTGCAAGGCGAAACACCGGTGTCTGCCAGTGCTGTGCAACAGGCCGGTCACGTCAGCTTGCTGCGTCCAAAACGTCCTTATGTGCTGCCACGTCCACTGGAAATTGCTGAAATTCACGCGATTACCGAGCAATATAAACAGGCAGCGATACGTGCCAAAGACGCCGGTTTTGACGGGGTAGAACTGCACGCGGCCAATGGCTATTTAATTGACCAGTTCCTGCAAAGCAAGACCAACCAGCGTGAAGATCAGTATGGCGGTTCGGTTGAAAACCGTGCCCGTTTCTTGCTGGAAGTGGTGGATGCCTTGATTGAAGTCTGGGGTGCTGGACGTGTGGGTGTACACCTTGCACCGCGCGGTGATGAGCATGATATGGGTGATGATGATCCACGTGAAACATTTGGCTATGTGATGCAGGAATTGGGTAAACGTCAGATCGCGTTTTTCTTTACCCGTGAATATTTGGCAGAAGACAGTATTTCCGAGTATATGAAACAGCGTTCAGGTGGTGTTCCCTACATTGCCAATATGCGTTTAAGCCGTACCGATGCGATTGAACTGCTGGCTTCGGGCAAAGCCGATGCCGTGTCTTTTGGTAAGGCTTATATTGCCAACCCGGATTTATATGAACGTCTGCTGGATGATGCACCGCTAAATGATTTGCAGCTGGAAACCATGATTGGGGTGCAGGGTGCAGCAGGCTATACCGATTATCCAACTCTGGCTGAAAGCGTGGTGAATGCCGACTAAAGCAGCCGCGTTGTTGCTTTGCTTTTTTATTTGGAGCCATATCCATTAACATGCGGATAGGGCTCTGTTATATTCTCAGGGCAAAAAATCAGTTTGAGGCATCTCTTTGGCTACTCCGTTTTGGTATAACGCAGCGTTATCTGTTCTAAAACCGTTGTATCGGTCGCGTATTAAAAAGCGGGCCGAGAGTGAAGCGCAGTATCAGCAGGAAATTGTAGAGCGTTTTGGGCCATTTCAGCCGCCGAAAAATCTGCAGGCGATCTGGTTTCATGTGGTCTCGGTGGGGGAAACCAACGCGGCCCAGCCTTTAATTGAACATTATTTAAAAGCCGGTCATCCGGTGCTGGTCACCAACACCACCAAAACCGGACAGGCACGCGCTAAATCTCTCTTTCTGAAAGCACCGCATGAGGCGCTGTTTCAGGCAGTGTATTTGCCAGCTGACCAGAAACATCTGATTCGGGATTTTTATCAGAAATATCAGCCGAAATTATTGCTGTTGATGGAAACCGAGCTGTGGCCGAACCTGATTGATCAGGCCCAAAACTTCCATGTGCCGTGCCTGTTGCTGAATGCGCGTCTGTCCGAAAAATCGGCCAAAGGCTATGCCAAAGTCTCCGGCCTGACCCGGGCGATGTTGCAGGGTTTGACGCAGCTGTTGGTGCAAGATCAGGCCTCACATAGCCGCTTTGTGGCACTGGGTGCAGCTGCTGAACAGACCCAGGTGGTGGGCAGTATTAAATTTGATATTAGTGCACCGCCTGCTTTTATTGAACAGGCCAACATGTTGCAGCAGGACTGGCAGCTGACAGGCCGTAAAGTGATCACACTGGCCAGCACCCATGCTCCAGAAGAAAAAGACGTATTGGCCGCGTTAAAACCAGCCTTGATGGCAGATCCGGCACTGGTCTGTATTGTGGTGCCGCGCCATCCGGAACGTTTTGATGAGGTCTTTCACGCGGCACAGGCTTTGGATTTGCGTACCCAACGCCGCAGTTTGGGACAAACTATTGAAGCGGATACCCAGGTCTATCTGGCCGATTCAATGGGCGAAATGTGGCTCTGGTACGGTCTGAGTCAGGCCTGTTATGTTGGCGGTTCTTTAAATGAACCGGGTGGTGGGCATAATATTCTGGAGCCGATAGCGCTGCATGTGCCGACTATTCTGGGTAAGAATTATTTTAACTTCCAGACCATTGTCGATGAGTTTGTCGACGCTCAAGCGGTGGTGGTGGTAGAGAATGCTGAACAAGCGGCACAGACCATGCTGGAGATCTTATCGGATTCCTCCAAAGCACTGACTTTAAATACTGCAGCACAAAAGATTATGCAGCAGAATCAGGGTTCACTGGCAAAGCATATTCAGGTAATTGATCAATATCTTTGATGATATTCTGATGGGTAAAGAAGCTGATTTTCATGGATTTACGAGATCAGATTAAAACTGAGCCTTCTCTTTATCGATTTAATGCCAGGAACTCTTCTTCTTTTACTTTAGTTTGGAAAAAGGAGTCCTGCCTCGGACCGTTGTGGATGACGTTTCCGCCTATCCAGTGATGGATTTGTTGAGTTATTTTTTTATGAATATTGTCCTTCTTGATCCTCGCCAAACTGAATCTGAACTGTGGTCGATTAGTTCAACGCGGCAGTTAGCGCATTTGCAACAGCATCTGGATATTCAGGTTGGTGATACCCTGAAAGTTGGGATTCGTGAAGGCAAACGGTATCTCACGGAAATTATCGAAATTACAGAAAAAACGGTTCGTCTAAAACCGTTAAAAGAAGAAGCTGTGCCAGCGAAATTGCCAGTGACGCTGATTGTGGCTTTACCACGTCCGAAAGTGCTGCGCCGTTTAATCATGGATGCGGTTACGGTCGGGGTGGAAAAAATTATCCTGATCCATAGCTATCGGGTCGATAAAAGCTACTGGCAGACGCCATTTTTACAGCAGTTGGAGCATTATATTGAACTGGGGCTGGAGCAGGCCGGCGATACCATTGCACCAAAAGTTGAACTGTACAAACGCTTTAAACCCTTTGTTGAAGATGTTTTACCGGGTCTGATTAGCGCCGATTGTCCTGCCTATGTGGCACATCCCTATGCAGAGATGCGCATGCCTGCCGCGATTCAGCACCCGTGCAGCATTGTGATTGGGCCGGAAGGTGGTTTTATTCCTTACGAGGTCGATCTTTTGATACATAACGGCTGCCAGGCGGTGAGTCTGGGTAACCGGATTATCCGTACAGAAACCGTGATTCCGTATGTGCTGGGACGATTATTTAGCCTCTGAGCTGTCTGCCACGGAAGGATCACCGCGATAGACTTTCACTTCCTGCACCGGGTAAGGAATGGAAATGCCCTGTTCGGCAAAGCTTTGAATGACTTCTTCCTGAATTTTACTGATAGATGCCGCGCTATTGGTTTCGCTGGTATTAATCCACCATTGCACGCGTAAATTGACCGAGAAATTGGCCAGCGCATCGACATTAACGCTAAATTCCGGCTGGGTCAGAATGGTCGGGTCACGTTTCAGAATGCACATCACCAGATCTTTGGCTTTCTGAATGTCATCTTCATAGCCAATGCCGACCACAAATTCGCAGCGGCGGCGTGGAAAGGCAGTATTGACAGTAATGGCGCTGGTATAGACCGTGGCATTGGGAATCACAATGCGGCGACCATCGGCCGAGCGTAAAAAGGTGGCGCGAATCTGGATATCTTCGACCGTACCTTCCAGTCCATTCACCAGAATGCTGTCGCCAATTTTAAAGGGCTCGCTCAGTAAAATCAGTACGCCGGAAAGCAGGTTCTGGAAAATATCCTTAAAGGCAAAGCCAATGGCAACCGAGCCAATCCCGAGGGCGCTCATCAGCTGGCTTGGGGTAAAACCAGGAATGGCAATCACCAGACCAATTAAGAAACCGAAGAAGATAATCACCGAACTGCCAACCCGGTTCAGTACCAGCACCAGATTTTGCCGGGTATAACTGCGGTTGGATAAGGTTTTTTTCACAAAAAATTTAAACAGCTGGGCAATCAGCCAGAAAATCAGAATCACGCCAAGCGCGATCAGGAAATAGGGCACACGCTCCCAGAAGCCTTCCATGATTTTATCAATAGCAGAATAGGCATCATTGTATTTATGGGTATGTTCAATGACTTTCTGGGTGGTTTTTTCCGTGGCCTGTTGAATCAGCTCGGAAGTTTCTTGGGTGACTTCGCCCAGTTGGGTTTTTTCTTCGGTCACGAATCTGCCAGTCCTCAGCAATAAAATCGTATTTTGCCTGAAATCCGGCCAGATTTTAATAAACATTCTGCAAGCGCGCTGCCGATTTTTGCAAAGTACACTGCGGTTTTGACTGCAAGCGGGTTGTTTTTATAGATAAAGCTACTGCTTTTATACTGAAAAGTACGGCAAAGACATTGAATCTGCTGGTGTATCTGTGCTTAAAATTAAATCAATCGCTACGACCAAAGCATGATTGTGGTGGAGAAAAAATAAGCGTCATACTGCTGATATGCAGAAATAAAAAATCAAGAATGTGGCATACATCTCGTGATGAGATGAGAGAAGATCAAGGAAGTATAATATGAATGAGATCTATCCTGTACCCGAAGAATTTAAGAAAACTGCGCGTACCAACGAGGCAGAATATTTCGAACGTTATCAGCAATCCATTGAACAACCCGACGAGTTCTGGGCCGAGCAGGCCAAGCGTCTGGACTGGATTAAGCCGTTTACCCAGGTCAAAAATACCAATTTTGATCCGGACAATTTCAAGATTGAATGGTTTGCCGATGGCCAGCTCAATGTTAGTGCCAACTGTCTGGACCGGCATTTAAAAGAACATCCTTATAAACCGGCAATTATCTGGGAAGGTGACCATCCTTCACGGCATAAAATTATTTCCTACCGTGAGCTGTACGATGAAACCTGCCGCTTTGCCAATGTGCTGAAGAAAAATGGCGTCACCAAAGGCGACCGCGTAGTGCTGTATATGCCAATGGTGTCCGAGGCTGCCATTGCCATGCTGGCCTGTGCCCGGATTGGCGCGGTGCATTGTGTGGTGTTTGGTGGATTCTCTCCAGATTCGCTGGCCAGCCGGATTGAAGACAGTCAGGCCAAACTGGTGATTACCGCAGATTCGGCCATGCGCGGCGGCAAGCCGATTTATTTAAAGGCCAATGTCGATCAGGCCCTTACTGTGGCCGGTACCGAGTCGGTGCAAAACGTGATTGTGGTCCACCGGACCGGTAACCCGATTGAAATGAAAGCCGGGCGTGACCTGTGGTATCACATGGAAATCATGACGGTCAATGAAATTTGCCCGCCTGAGCCAATGAATGCTGAAGATCCGTTATTTATTTTATATACCTCTGGTTCGACCGGTAAGCCGAAAGGAGTGCTGCACACCACCGGCGGTTATCTGACCTACGTCAACAGCACCTTCCGTGAAGTTTTTGATATTAAACAGGATGATGTGTTCTGGTGTACCGCTGATGTTGGCTGGGTGACCGGGCACTCCTATGTGATTTACGGGCCATTATCGAACGGCACCACCACGGTGATGTTTGAAGGGGTACCGCAATATCCGACTTGGGCGCGCACCGGACATTTGATTGATAAACACAACGTCACGATTTTATATACCGCACCCACTGCGATTCGCGCCATGATGCGTGAAGGCGACAGCTTTGTACGGGAAAGTGACCGCAGCAGTCTGCGTCTGCTTGGTTCGGTCGGTGAACCGATTAACCCGGAAGCCTGGAACTGGTACTACACCGTGGTCGGTGAAAGCCGCTGCCCAATTGTGGATACCTGGTGGCAAACCGAAACCGGCGGGATTCTGATGTCGCCGCTGCCGGGGGCAACGCCACTGAAACCGGGCTCGGCCACGCGTCCGCTGTTTGGGGTACAACCGGCCCTGGTCGATGCCGAAGGCAATGAGCTGGAAGGCGAAGCCGAAGGCAACCTGATTATCAAGGATTCCTGGCCGGGACAAATGCGTACCATCTGGGGCGATCCGGCTCGCTTTATTGAAGCCTATTTTGCCACTTATCCGGGCAGTTACTTTACCGGAGATGGCGCGCGCCGTGATAAAGATGGCTATTACTGGATTACCGGCCGGGTCGATGATGTCCTGAATATTTCCGGACACCGTCTGGGCACGGCTGAAATTGAAAGTGCGCTGGTGGCACATGATGCAGTGGCCGAAGCCGCGGTGGTGGGCATACCGCATGATATTAAAGGTCAGGGCATTTGTACTTTTGTTACCCTGCAAGCCGGCGTGACAGAAAGTGATGAGCTGCGTACCGAACTGGTTAACTGGGTACGGAAAATTCTGGGACCGGTGGCCACTCCAGATGCGCTGCATTGGGCACCGGCCTTACCAAAAACCCGTTCCGGTAAAATCATGCGCCGGATCCTGAGAAAAATTGCCGCCAATGAGCTGGATAGTCTGGGCGATACTTCGACCTTGGCAGAACCACAAGTGGTGGATCAGCTGATTGCTACGGTGCAAGCCAGCCGTTAAAAATAAATATTAAAATACCGCCTCTCGTAGGCGGTATTTTTATACTGAAAACCGTGTAGCATAGCTGGACACGATGCGAGAACAACAGCCCGCTCCATCCACAGTATTACGATTGATCAAGGATATGATTTTCAGATGAACCCGACTACGGCCACTGTTTTAGACCCGCTGGAAATTGCCCGGCAACTGGCCCGCCAGTTTGCCCAGACCGCTGCTGAACGTGACCGGCAGGGCGGTAATCCCAAAGCAGAGCGTGATCTGATTCGCCGTAGCGGTTTGCTGAGTTTATCAATTCCGACAGAATATGGCGGGCAGGGTGCCGCCTGGTCGACTATATTTAAAACGGTCCAGATTTTGGCACAAGCGGACAGCTCCTTGGCGCATGTCTATGCATTTCATCATTTACTGATTGCCACCGTGCAGCTGTTCGCCCAGCCCGCACAATATCAGCACTGGTTGCAACAGACAGTTCAGCAGCAGCTGTTTTGGGGCAATGCCCTGAATCCGCTGGATCGGCGTACCACGGTCACACCGGTCGCAGATTCTGAATATCTGTTTCAGGGCGATAAAAGCTTCTGCTCCGGTTCGGTCGATTCAGACCTGTTGCTCTGTTCCGGTTATGATGCGACCGGCAGGCTTTTGATTGCGGTGATTCCGAGTACCCGGAGTGGTGTCCATTTTCTGGGTGACTGGCACAATATGGGACAGCGCCAGACCGATAGCGGCACGACCCATTTTGAACAGGTGCGTGTTCATCAACATGAATTGCTGCTGAATCCCGGACCGCTAAGTACGCCTTATGCCAGTTTGCGGCCGCTAATTGCACAACTGATTTTTGTGCATCTGTTTTTGGGTGTGGCCGAAGGGGCATTTGAAACCGCGATTCAGAGCGTGCAAGGTCAAAAAGCCTGGTCCAAATCTCGGGTCGAGCAGGCGGTGGATGACCCGTTTATTCAACGGCATTGCGCCGAGTTTTATCTGCAGCTGGAAAGTGTCCGGCTTTTGGCAGATAAAGCCGTGCAGAGTGTGCAGCAGGCTTGGCGCATCGGACCGGAACTCACGGCTGAACAGCGCGGTGAAGTAGCGGTGGCCATTGCTACGGCCAAAATTGCCTCGACCAATACCTCTTTATATATTACCGAGCAGATGTTTCAGGTAATGGGCGCACGGGCCACCACCGCCCAGCTGAATCTGGACCGTTTCTGGCGCAATGTGCGTACTCAGACCCTGCATGATCCGGTGGATTATAAATATCAGGAACTGGGTGAATGGGTGCTGACTGGCAAAGTGCCAGATCCCAGTTTTTATTCTTAGGCCTTAAACCACTTCATCCTGATTTCATTGAGTTAGAGCTTAAAATGAAAAAATCCCTCAAGCCGAGTCTTGAGGGAAAAATAAGGGGCCTGTTGTTGTGTTTATTTGATCCGGTATTACAGCGATGTTCCACTGCAAGCTTGCGGATCCAGGCTGCTGCAAGCCTGAATCCGCAGGATCAATGGCCAAGATTTTACTCGGAAGAAGGGGATGCCAGCGGGTCAGCAGATTAAGCCACTTGCGGTTTGACCTTGTTTTGATGCAGACGCGATTCTGCTGCATCCAGGCTAGGTACTGCAGCAGAAGGCAGTACTTCATCCTGCTCAATCTGTTTATTGATACCCAGGTTCTGGTTGGCTTGCTGGGTTTTACTTTTCACCACTTCGGCGCGCTGGCCTTTGGCTGGTGCCCATTCCAGAATGGGCAGGGCGCGTGCCACAGCCAACGTAATCCGGTCACGCAGGGCCTCGCTATGGATGGTGTATTCCGGGGTAAAGTCACGATCTGTGGCATAGACACCAATAGGCAAGGTTTGCGCCTGGAAAAAGCTGAATAACGGACGCAGCTGATGCTCCAGTACCAAGGCATGGCGGTCACTACCCCCCGATGCCGCCAGTAATACCGGTACATCTACCAGCGCAGTCTGTTCGACAAAATCAAAGAAATGTTTGAATAGACCGGTAAAGGAGGCGCGATATACCGGTGTACCGACAATTAACGCATCCGCCGCTTCAACGGCAGCCAGATCATCCTGCACGCGCTGTGGCAACTGCTTGCGGTAAATGGCGCCGCCCAGCAAAGGGGCAATTTCACTGAATTTAATAAAATGCACCTGAATCGGGGTGGCTTCGCCCAGTTCATCAATAATGGCTTGTACCAAAGCTTCGGTTTTAGACGGATGATTTAAGCCGCCCGATACTGCGACAATATTGAGTGGTTTGGTTGAATTGAAAACAGACATAGGCTTACCTGAATTGTGGTTGATCTCGGAATGTCTGTTATTAATCAATAGTTGAATTACCCTGTAAAATAAGCAAATACAGAAAAGTTATCTGTTTTTCAGATAACTTTAAAATGAGCGATTAATAACTAAATTTAATGAAATAAATAATTGAAATTTATACTTATATGCGACTCAGATAAGCATCTGAATCAGGCTGATAAATGTTATATCAAAATCAGATTTCCTATCTCAGATTTAAGAAAATGTAAGAAAATATGAATAATCGGACAAAAAATCTCGTTTAAGCCAAAAATAGTTCACTCTTGCATATCCTTAACCGCATTTGTATGGGTAGAATAGGAGCCATTGTGCACAAGATCTCTCACGTCACTTATGAATATTTTAATCGTTGATGATCATCCGCTGTTTCGTCATGCTTTAATTCAGGCTGTACGCTATAGCTTACCGCAAGCTCAAATTCATGAAACTGCTGCAGTCAATGAATTCTATGAACGTTTAGAAAAAGGACCTGAACCTGATCTTGTTCTCCTCGATTTAAACTTGCCAGGCGCTTCGGGTTTCTCGGCGCTGGTGCATGTGCGTGCACAATATCCTTCAATTCCGATTATTGTGGTGTCGGCACATGAAGAAGTGTCGATTATCCAGCGTGCCATTGCGCATGGTGCCATGGGTTATATTCCAAAATCTGCCCACCCAAGCCATATTGGCGAAGCGATTCGTCAGGTGCTGGAAGGCGAAATCTGGTTACCGCCAAACCTGCCGGCCAATGTCAATTTTGACCCGCGTGCTGCCGATGAAACTGCACTGGCAGAGCGGATTCAGTCCTTAACGCCGCAGCAGTTCCGTGTGTTGATGATGGTGGCTGAAGGTTTGCTGAATAAACAGATTGCCTATGAACTGGATGTTTCTGAAGCGACCATTAAGGCACACGTGACGGCGATTTTCCGTAAACTGGGCGTACAAAACCGTACCCAGGCGGTATTGGCGATTAATGCGCTGAATATTGAAGAAAAGAAAATCTAAATATTGAAAAATATATAAAAAGGACATCAAATGATGTCCTTTTTGTTTTGCAGATCGGCTAAGGCTTAAGCCAGACAATCCTGTTTCGGTGTGGCATCGGTACAGAACAGCGGATTCAAAGCGCATTGCAATTCATCAATCTGTTCCTGAGTCACATAGTCCTGAGATTTTAAGTAGTCGGCAATACGGTCATCGCGCAGGCTTAAAAATGCCGGATCATAGACGCCTAAATCGACAAATAGCGCGGCAGTTTCCAGACTGTTAAAACGGTCCAAATAGACATCATTGCCATACATCAGGAAGATATGATCTTCATGGGAATGAATATCTACACCTAAACGCTGTGCCAGTTCATGCGGCGGGGTTTTGATAAACAGTAAATCGGACAGTTCATCAAACTGGCTGGTATCGAGTTCGGTTTTATCGGTTTTGACTTTGCCGAGCCAGGCTTTAAATACCAGGACCGCACCACCGCGCAGCAGCATGCTCCAGATCTGGTGACGGGTGGTGGCACCAAGACAGTCACATTCAGTTTCCAGCGAACGCAGCAGTTTCTGTTCCTGTTCAGACAGTTTTTCAAACAGGCCCAGTCCTTGTGGTTTATAGGCTGCCGGACTAAATACATCAAAATGCAGTTCATCAAAGACCTGTAAGGCCAGCGGTACAGCGGTTTGATAAATGGTATTCAGGGCTTCAATATGCGCATGTTCTAATTTGCTGTGCTGAAACAGGGTTTTCCAGTCGATGGCCGGCAACAGGGCATTGGCGCCATACTGACGGTGAAACTGTTGGTTCTGCTCATGACCTTGCTGTACTGCGCTTGAAAGACTCATCAAAAAACTCCTCTAGGCTGGATGATGATCAGCTCCGGACAGGACGTTCAGGGGCTTATCTCCAGACTAAACACTGATCTTTTCTTTTTAATGTCTTTTTTTATGCGCGTATTGCTACATATCAGATATACGACTAAAGTCTAATGTGTATTTTTTAATCAAAAAATAATTTTAAAAATCATAAGATTAAAATTTTGTAACCAGGTATACAGCTGTACACTGAGATTTTTGGTAGCCTTTGCCATAGTAAATAATTCAATGAAATTTTCTGCCAATGGCTGTCAGGCAGATAGCGCCTGTTTTGAGCAGTTTTGCCTAGCGGGCTGCAATAAATCGCCATTTTCAGGCCCAAAATACAAAACCTCTTTGTTACCGAAGCCGCAAAGAGGTTTCAAAATATGTCAGCCTAAGCTGAAATTTTCAGACCGGATAACCAGGCTCGCAAGGAGGCCGGTTTCAGCGGTTTTTTCAGCAATACGATATTCAGCTCTTTTAGACGCTGCGGTAATTCCGGATCCGAATCGGCGGTAATTAATGCCACTGGTACATTTTCCTGACGGTTGGCCAGAATAAAGTCCAGACCGACTTTATTGTTATTTAAATGCTGATCGACCAGCCAGACCTGAATATTTTCCTGCTGGATAATCTCCAGGGCCTGTTCCGGTTCGGTGGCTTTAAAGACCTGATAGCCCCATTTGCCCAATAAGGTCGCCATGCCTTCTAAAATGGTTTCATCATTATCCAGACACAGAATTTTATAGGCCTTGGTTTTCAGCGGTACGGCCTGAACCGGTGCAGCCACGGCTTTAGGTGCATCTACCACCGGTACTTCAATCATGAAGCAGGAGCCCTGTCCGAGAGTGGAATAGACATAGACCGGATAATCCAGCAGGCTGGTCATACGCTGCACAATGGCCAGACCCAGGCCCAGACCCTGTTCGCCCCACGGCGAGGTATGGCCGCAACGTTCAAATTCCTGGAACAGTTTAATGCGCTGTTCTTCGGCAATACCGGGACCGGTATCCCAGACCCCGATGCGGATATGCTGCGGACGCTGCGCAGAACGTAATACCCCGACCACGACTTTGCCTTTGGCGGTATAACGCAGCGCATTGCTGACAAAGTTCTGGATAATCCGGCGAATCCATTGCGGATCGGTGTCAATCCAGAACTGGGCATCATGCACGGCAAACTGGATGCCACGCTGTGCAGCAATGGATTTAAATTGCAGTTCCAGATCACTGAGCAGGTCATGCAGTGGATAAGGCTGACGTTTCGGCTGAATGGTGCCGCCTTCTAAACGGGCAATATCCAGCAGTGCAGACAGCATACTTTCAGCGCCATGCAGGGCACGATCCAGCTGCTGCAAGGTTTTGCGGTCATCATCCGACTGGATGCTTTGCTCTAGCGCGGTACTGAACAGACGGGCTGCGTGCATCGGCTGTAATAGGTCATGACTGGCCGCGGCAATAAAGCGGCTCTTGGACATATTGGCTTTATCGGCCTGTTCGCGCGCCAGCTGCTGTTCGGCCAGGGCATCGGCCAATTGCTGGGTACGATCCTGCACGCGTGCTTCAAGGACCGCTTCATTTTCACGGAAGGCGGTAATATCGGCAAAGGTGGTCACGAAGCCACCGCCTTCAATCGGATTACCGCGCATTTGAATCACGCGGCCATCTTTACGGATACGTTCAAACTCATGCGCACTGCCGACTTTCATCCAGTGAATCCGTTTACGCACGTGTTCTTCCACCGAGCCCGGGCCACATTCGCCGCGCTCGGCGTTATAGCGGATCAGGTCGGCAATTGGACAGCCGACATAGACAATATCTTTTGGATAATCAAACAGTTTTAGATATTGATTGTTCCAAGCCACCAGACACATATTTTCATCGACCACGCTCACCCCCTGGGTCATATGGTCGATCATGGTCATGATCAGATTCTGGTTAAAGCGCTGCCATTGGGAGGCCTGGTCAAGAATATTGGCGACCTGACCCAGTGCCAGACCATTGTTGACCATCGCCGTGGTGAGCAGGGTTCGCGCCGATGCCGCGCCAATGGTGCCGGCCAGGTACTGTTCGGTAAAACGCCACCACATGCCGTTGGCATTGCTGTTTTCATTCAGCACCACATTATTCTGTTCACTGAACTGCCGGAAGGCCTGCATGGTTGGCTCATCGCCGGTAATGCGTTTGGCCAGCGTAATCAGGTCACCGACTTTTAAACGCGCCACATCCTGATGCGAATAGCTGACTTCATTGCTGGTGGTGTGCGATGGCAGCGGCTTGGTTTCATAGTAGAAGAAACTTTCAGCCTGAATCTGTTCAGCCACACTCGGGCGGAATATGCGCGATACCCAGACATACAGCAATAGGTTCAGACCAAGTGACCAGACCACACCATGTGTCAGCGGCGCAAATGATTCAAAACCTAACAGCGCTTCCGGACGTAAGCCATTAATGCCAAATGGACCGACGGTTAAATAGTACTGGGTAATCGCTGAGAACTGCTCTGGCAGACTGCGTAAAACTGTTGGCCAGAGCAGGGTATAGGCCCACATGATAAAACCGACAATCAGGCCGGCATAAACACCCTGTTTACTGCCGCCGCGCCAGTACAGCCCGCCAATCAGGGCCGGGGAGAACTGCGCTACCGCACTAAAGGCCAGTAAACCGAAGACCGAAAGCTGGTCAATATCATTAAAGAAATGGAAGAACAGGAAGCCGAGCAGCATCACCGCCAGAATACAGATGCGGCGGGTGAATTTCAGCACCAGTGGCAACCGTTTGTCATGACGCGAAATCAGGCCCGAGCGCCACAGCGCCGGCATGATCAGGTCATTACTGAGCATGATCGACAGCGCCACCGAAGATACCAGCAACATCCCGGTTGAAGCCGAAAAACCACCCAGGAAGGCCAGTAAGGTCAGCCATTCCTGATTATAGCTGAGCGGTAAGGACAGCACCGCGACATCCGGAATCATCAGATATTGCGGCGCGGCATGTAAGGCCCAGCTGGCAATTGGAATAATCGCGATGGTGGTTAAAATCAGATAAACGGCAAACCAGCGCCGTGCCCCGCGAATATGTTTTTCATCGCGTAATTCGACCACCGCCACGTGGAACTGGCGTGGCAAGCAGATAATCGCCAGTGCGGCCAGCAGGGTTTGCACCCAGAAAGTTTCCGGTACGCCCAACAGCTGCACTTCATGGAAGGTCTGGGCCACATCATTGCTGATCTGTTTCAGGTTATCGGCCGATTCAAAGACAAAGAAACCGGCCACACAGAGCAGGGCAAACAGCTTGACGAAAGATTCAAACGCCACCGCCAGCATTAAACCACCGTGCTGTTCGGTGTTGGCAATTTGCCGGGTGCCAAACAGCATTGCCAGAATCGCCAGCAGCGCGGTTAAAAACAGCACGCCATTGGTGGTACTTTCGACATGGGTGGTCTGATCCAGAATTACGGCAGCACTTAAGGCAATTGCGCGTAACTGCAGGGCCAGATAGGGAATAATCGCAATGACTGCCAGAATGGTCACCAGCGAGGCCAGGGCACCACTTTTGCCATATCGCGCTGCCACGAAGTCGGCAATCGAGGAAATGGCATGATGTTGCCGGACCCGGCCCAAACGGCGCCAGATGTCATAGCCAACCGCCACGAACAACAGCGGCCCTAAATAGATCGGCAGGAAGATAATGCCTTCACGCACCGCTGCACCAGTGGCCCCGTAAAAGGTCCAGGATGAACAGTAGACGCCCAAGGTCAGACTGAACAGTAGCATACGACCGCGCGTACTGAGGCGGCTCGCATGTTTTTCACCAAAAAATGCACAAATAAAAAGTAATGCAATATAAAGGGCTAACACCCCGATAATCAGCCAGCTGTTCATAATACCTGCGGTGTATTTATCTCGCGTTATAATACTCTATTCGTGAACGCATCAGTTTGAATTGCTCAAAATTTAACGACCAAAGTCTAAATTACAAGCACCCTACAAACTTGTTAGTTTTCATCATGAATATAATTCGAATTAAAAATTACGCCTAAGGCTGGGCGTTTCAAGGAGTAAAACTATGGATGAGGCTCAAGTAGATCGAATTCTACACAATCCAAAATTCAAAGAAATGGTTGCAAAAAAGCGTAATCTTAGCTGGACGCTTACCGCAATCATGTTAATCGTTTATGTCGGCTTCATGTTGTTAGTTGGCTATAACAAAGAGTTTCTATTATCTTCCATTTCTGGTGGCGTGACGACCTGGGGTATTCCACTGGGTCTGGGCATCATCGTGTTATCTTTCATTTTGTGTGCAGTGTATTCCTATATTGCGAATAACAAGCTGGATCAACTGAATGAAGAAGCAATGCGTGAAGTAGAAGCAATTGCACAACAAAAAGGACAAGACTAAGATGAAATGGACTTCATTGAAGGCGCAAGCTGCTGCAGCTTCTGCGTTGATGATGTCAGGTATGGCTTTCGCCGCACCTGATCTGGGCGCAGCAGAACAACAAGCCACCAACTGGCCTGCAATTATCATGTTCCTGATCTTTGTGGGTGCGACCCTGTTCATTACTAAATGGGCGGCGAAACAAACCACCAATACCAAAGACTTCTATACTGCCGGTGGTGGTATTTCAGGTTTCCAAAACGGTCTGGCCATTGCCGGTGACTATATGTCGGCTGCGTCTTTCCTGGGTATTTCCGCCATGGTGTTTATGTCAGGCTTCGACGGCTTGCTGTATTCACTGGGCTTCATGGTGGGCTGGCCAATCGTATTGTTCCTGATTGCAGAACGTTTACGTAACCTGGGTAAATACAACCTGTCTGACGTAGTTTCCTTCCGTTTATCAGAAAAACCGGTACGTACCCTGGCGGCATTCAGCTCGCTAGTCGTCGTGGCGTTCTATCTGATTGCACAGATGGTGGGTGCAGGTCAGCTGATCAAACTGCTGTTCGGTCTGAACTATAACATCGCAGTTGTGCTGGTTGGCTTATTGATGATGGCTTACGTCATGTTCGGCGGCATGCTGGCAACGACCTGGGTACAGATCATTAAAGCGGTACTGTTACTGTCTGGTGCAACTTTCATGGCCTTCATGGTAATGAAAGACGTGGGCTTCAGCTTCACCAACATGTTTGAACAATCAATTCAGGTGTTCTCGAAGGTACATGACCTGAGCCTGGCTGATGCAGCCAATATCATGGGTCCAGGTAGCCTGGCATCTAACCCGATTGATGCGATCTCACTGGGTCTGGCATTAATGTTCGGTACTGCAGGTCTGCCACACATCCTGATGCGTTTCTTCACGGTAAAAGATGCCAAAGAAGCACGTAAATCTGTCGTGGTTGCAACCGGCTTTATTGGTTACTTCTACCTGTTAACCTTCATCATTGGTTTCGGTGCGATCCTGTATGTGGCCAACAACCCGCAATTCCTGGATGTCGCAAAAATGGCAGTCACTGGCAAACTTGAGCTGGTGGGTGGTAACAACATGGCAGCGGTACACCTGTCTGACGCAGTCGGTGGCGACCTGTTCATGGGCTTCATTTCAGCAGTTGCATTCGCCACAATTCTTGCGGTGGTTGCTGGTTTGACATTGTCTGGTGCTTCAGCAATCTCTCACGACTTGTATGCCAACGTATTCAAGAAAGGCCAAACTACACCTGAATCTGAACTGCGCATGTCTAAAATCGCAACTTTAGGTTTAGCGATCTTCGCGATGATTCTGGGTATTCTGTTCGAGAAACAAAACGTTGCGTTCATGGTGGGTCTGGCATTCTCGGTAGCTGCATGTGCGAACTTCCCGGTACTGGTTCTGTCGATGTTCTGGAAAGGTTTAACCACACGTGGTGCGGTGATTGGTGGTGTTGCAGGTCTGGTGTCTGCTGTCGTGCTGATCGTATTGTCGAAAGCAGTTTGGGTCGATACGCTGGCAATTTCTGATACACCAGTGGTGCCATTTAACGGTCCTGCAATCTTCGCAATGCCATTGTCATTCTTCTGCTGCTGGTTGTTCTCGATTACCGATAACTCTGCGCAAGCACAAGCGGAACGTAAAGCATTCGATGCACAGTTTGTCCGTTCACAAACCGGTATTGGTATCTCAGGTGCATCTGATCACTAAGATGAGCAGATATGCCTAAAAAAAGCCCCACAAAGGGTAATGCCAGTCAGTTAAGAGATTGACTGGCTTTTTCTTGGGTATTTTTGAGGTTTTCCTTTTACAACCCTTGGATAACTCCTCACTCTTCTCTCAGGTATAACATACCGATTAGATTTCTCCATT
>NZ_VPBA01000038.1:0-12554 GCF_013418945.1 Acinetobacter sp. YH12112
TGCTGCAATGCGCAAGCTTATACATCTGTGTTATGGCGTTTTAAAACATCAGACTGCCTATCAAAGAGATTATTTATTGGTCGAATAATCTCAAAACCTGATTGACTACCAAGACGGTATCTCAGGTTCACCAGTACTGTAGTCGTGATTTTAGAGCGCTGTTACTGACAAATGATTGTACTCAGAGTATGTCTAGACGTGGAAACTGTTGGGATAATGCAGTGACTGAAAGCTTCTTTCATACATTAAAAGGTCATGTGGTACATGGCAGTGTATTTTCGACTCGAAAAGAAGCGAATGCTGTCTTGTTTGACTATATTGAAATTTATTACAATCGGATCAGAAGACATTCTGCAAACGGCTGGTTAAGTCCAGAAGCCTTTGAACAGAAATATATTAAAAGTTTAGAGGGGCTGGTTGTCCACGATACTGTCTAGGATCACTTACTTAACACAATAACCGTGAGATAAAATCCTCGTTAATGAGAGAGAAGAGAATAGCTCTTATCACTCTCTACGCTCTCAGTTAGCATATTAAAACCTTGCACTATGCTCACATCTCCCATGTTCTATCCCCTCCCCAAAAAAATCCAGCTCACAGCTTCCCAAGCCAAATGGCAACTCTTTTCATCTGAATCGGTTTTAGTTCTTGTTGGCTTACAAAACTTGCGTATGCTCGAAGGCATTCAAGATAGCCCATTAATGCAAAACCTGATTCAAATTAGCAACAAAGCCAGAGCCCTCGATATTCCCATTGTCGATCTCTATGGCGATGATGTCCTGCAAGGCATGCAGCAGTTGGGTGAATACGCTTCAACCCATCCACAACTGATTTTTGCCGGACAGATCACTCCGATGCTAAAACAGATTTTACCGCATCTGTATAGCGTGACCGAACAGCTCTGTGTGGTCGACGATGCGATTTTATTGGTGAATCAGGAACAGCATATTCAGTGGATTGAAAATATTTCGGCACAGGGGATACATCACTTAAATACCTATAGCCTGACTCGCTTATGGGATTTAAGTGCGCCGTCAGAATATGTATTGTCGACCAAAGGCATTATGTTGGCTGTCGCAGAACAGCTGGATATGGATGCCTTGGAAATTGATCCTTATGTCGACCTAAAAAATTATGGTCTGGATTCGGTAGCGATGGTGAGTCTGGTCGGTTTATGGCGTGCCAATGGTGCCAATATTCGCTATGAAGATATGCAGTCCAAACCCACACTTCACGGATTGCTGCAGATTTTAACGGACTAAATTTGCCATTTTCAGAAAATTGACATTTTTATTCAGCAAAATCGGAAAAAACGTCTGCAATTTGCGCAAATTGCATTGTAATTGTGGTGCAAGGTTTTTATCATTGCCGCCTTATTTTCGCGATCAGCCTGGAAGTGTACTTTGAGTAATTTTCTAACCGAACACCTGATTTATCGAGATGAAGATTTTATGCTCATCCATAAACCGGCCGGCTTACTCACAGTACCAGGAAAAACAGCAGATTTACAAGACTGCCTGATCAACCGTTTAGTGGCTATTGAGCCTAAAACCCTGTTAATTCATCGTCTGGATCGTGACACCTCAGGTATTTTGGTGTTTGGTCTTAGCCGCTTGGGGCAAAACAAGATTTCACGCCAGTTTCAGGAACGCCAGACCGATAAGCATTATCAGGCTGTGGTGGCCGGGCATCTATACGGCGAAGGCACCATTGATGTGCCGGTGGTCTATGATCCGACCCGTCCGCCATTGCATATAGCTGATCCTTCCCATACTAAACCGGCGCTTACCCACTGGCAGGCGCTGGAACAGTTTGAAATAAATGGACAGGCGGTTACGCGGGTCAAACTTATTCCAATTACCGGCCGTTCGCATCAGCTGCGGGTGCATATGCAATATCTGGGTCATCCAATTATTGGCGATACCTTATATGCCACGCCAGAGCAGCAACAGCTGTCTCCACGCCTGTGTTTGCATGCGGCGTATTTAAGTTTTCAACATCCTCAAACGGGAGAAACACTGGAGTTTAATTGCCCGGTGCCGTTTTAAGGGAAACATATCCTCATGAATTTAAGCTCACTTTTTGGTGGGCTTTATGTCAAAATATATTGCTTTACGATGTCAAATTTTGCTCAAATGGCAAGCAGTCCTTGAGTGATAACGCGACAGTCCTAACTTCTAGAAAAAGGTGGAAAAATTGCAGCAGTTTGCTATTGGTCAACGTTGGTTGTCAGATACAGAAACAGAACTGGGCTTAGGCGTTCTTATTGATGTAGATGAACGTTCAATCAGCATTTTATTCCCCAAGAGTGACGAAACCCGTGTCTATGCACGTAACAATGCACCTTTGTCCCGTATCGTGTTTAATGCGGGCGATGAAGTACAGGACCAGGAAGGCCTGAAATGGACGGTTCAGAGTCTGGAAGATCGCGGTGGCGTGGTGCGTTATAACGTGGTACGTCAGCTGGAAGATGGTTCAGAAGAACAGAAATCGCTGAATGAAACCCGAATTGGCGCGCAAATCCAGCTGTCTAAACCCTTAGACCGTTTACTGGCCAGCCAGATTGACTATAAAGAATGGTACGACCTGCGTATTGAAGCGCTGTTGATGCAGGCCAATATGCACAGCAGTCCGCTGCGTGGCCTGATTGGTTCACGCGTTGGCCTGATTCCGCATCAACTCTATATTGCCCACGAAGTCGGTAAGCGTTTTGCACCGCGTGTATTACTGGCCGATGAAGTGGGTTTGGGTAAAACCATTGAAGCCGGTCTGATTATCCATCAGCAGCTCAAAACCGGCCGTTCTGAACGTATTTTAATTTTGGTGCCAGATTCACTGCAATATCAGTGGATGATTGAAATGCGCCGCCGTTTCAACCTGCAGTTCTCTTTATTTGATCTGACCCGTACAGCGTCAATTAAAGAACACGACCCGGATTTAAACCCGTTTCTGACCGAGCAATGCATTATTGCCTCCATTGACCTGATGATTGACCACGAAGATCTGCGTGAGCAGGCACTTGAAGCTGGTTTTGACTTACTCGTGGTCGATGAAGCGCATCACCTGATGTGGTCAGAAGAAGAAGGCGGCAATGACCGTTATGATCTGGTCGAAGAATTCGCTGAACAAACGGCGGGTGTGCTGCTCTTAACTGCAACCCCGGAACAGTTGGGTGTTGAAAGTCACTTTGCCCGTTTACGCCTGCTCGATCCGCAGCGTTTTAGTTCGTTGGACCGTTTCCTGGATGAAGAAGCGCAGTATCAGCAAACAGCCAAAATTGCTGAAGTACTGATGTCCGACATGCCACTGGAAGAAGGTCATCTGGCTGCTTTGGAAGGCTTGCTCGGTCATCGTATTGAAGACCATCCGGAACAGCGTTTTCGCGCCATTCATGAACTGTTAGACCGTCATGGTACCGGCCGTATTTTATTCCGTAACACCCGTGAAGCGATTCAGGGCTTCCCGGGCCGTGACTGTCAGCCAGCACCACTGCCAGCCCCAGACCACTGGGCCAAAGAGGGCAAGTTGCGTGAACAGATGTGGCCAGAAGAAGGCCAGCTTGATGGTGCGTGGATGGAAACCGATCCGCGTGTAATGTGGCTGATGGAAAAGCTGCGCAGCGATTTAAAACACAAAAAAGTGCTACTGATTGCACGTAGTGGTCCGGTGGTGGAAGCGCTAGAAAATGCACTGCGTTTACACGCCGGTATTCGTACTGCGATGTTCCATGAAGGTATGAGCCTGCTGGAACGTGACCAGGCGGCGGCGTATTTCGCAGAAGATTCCTATGGTGCGCAAATCCTGCTCTGTTCGGAAATTGGTTCAGAAGGGCGTAACTTCCAGTTTGCATCGGATTTAATTTTATTTGATTTACCGGCGAACCCGGACGTACTGGAACAGCGAATTGGCCGTCTAGACCGGATTGGTCAGGAAAATCGGATTCAAATTCATGTGCCGTATTTACTCGGTACGGCGCAAGAACGCATGTTCCGCTGGTATAACGAAGCGTTGAATATTTTCAGCAATATTTCCCCAACGGCGCAGACTTTGCAGGAAAACTTCATTGTTGAATTAAAAGACTGCTTACTGGCAGATCAAGGCCAGCAGTTTGAAGAATTGCTGGAAGCGGTTAGCGTACAGCGCGAAGCTTTGGAAGCTGAATTGCAGGAAGGCCGTGACCGCCTGCTGGAATACAACTCTTGCCGTCCGGTGGTGGCACAGGAAATTGTCCAGGCGCTGGAAGATTATGATGACAACACTACCTTGCCAATGTTCATGAAGCGCTTTATGGCTTCAACCAACATCGACTTTGATGAACAAAGCAATGGCACAGTCATCATCAAGCCAACAGACCAGATGCAGGTGCAAGGTCTGACTTTAGATGAAGAGGGCATGACTGCGACTTTCTATCGTGATCAGGCTCAAATCCGCGAAGATGCACAATATCTGACTTTGGAACATCCATTTACCGAAAGCGTGATGGAAATGATCAATACCCAAAGCTTTGGTAGTACCAATGTGGCGGTGTTAAAGTCAGCTGCATTACCGCAAGGTTCGGTGCTGCTGGAAGTGTGGTTCAAGGTTGATGTGATTGCACCAAAAGCATTGAACCTGCCATCAAGCTTGCCGCAGCAATTGATTCGTGTATTGCTGAGTGAAAAAGGTCAGGATCTGTCGCAAAAAATTGCCCCTGAAATCTTAAAACCGTATTTACATCATTTAGATGGCAATAGCTGCCGTCAGGTGGTAAAAGCACGCCGTGAAGTGATTGAGCAGCGTTATGCACAGGCGCTGGACATTGCCAAAACTGCCTTGCCGGGCTTAAAAGAGCAGGCCAAAGAAATGTATGGCGCGAAATGGCAATATGAAATTGACCGTCTAACGTATCTGAAGCAATTTAACCCAAGCATCCGTGAAGATGAAATCAGCCGTTTGCAGAAATTGCAAAAAGAAGGTTTAAGCCTGCTTGACGGTATTGCGGTTACCCCGGAAGCAATTCAGGTGATGGTGGTGGTTAAACCATAACAGTCGTAATTTTTAGAAAAGCACCTTCTGAACTGCACCCCGAAAGTTGGACACTTTTAGTCTAATTTGAAGGGTGCTTTTTTAATACTGATTTGCCGGACATGAACAGCCCGGCGATCAGTGCACTAGAGTCCGGTAAAATGTTCATGCTAAGATGAGCCAAATTTTTAAAAGATATAACAACGATGGGTAAAGCATTAGTCACTTTAGGCTCTAAAACTTCACATGGCGGTGTGGTTGCTGAATGTGAAAGTTCATTTGTTATTAATGGCATTGCCGTGCATTTAAATGGCATGAAGCATTATTGTCCAAAATGTAAAACCACTGTAGCTGCCATTGCGGCCGATCCAACCACCCAGGTCAAAGGGCGTGGCGTGGTGATTGTTGGTGATAAAACCACCTGCGGTGCAACTTTCTTGCCTAGCCAGAATCTGGTGGTGTCGGCTAAATAAATATATTGGTCAGGCGTAGAGTGTTGAACCAGCCTGGCTAATCTTGAGAATCGCAGCAAAAATTAAAATTACCTCCTGCAAAATGGATTATCTGCTTCAAATACCTTTATGACCAAAACTGTTGTTTATTTTGCCCATGCCAATGGCATCGCCAGTCCTTGCTATCAGACCTTTTTTGATTATTTTGATGCCGATATTGAGCTGAAATATATTCCGGTCATTGGCCTGAATCCGGACTATCCGGTTGAGCCAAAATGGGAAAAACTGGTGGCGCAGGTCATTGCCGATATCGAGTTACAAACACCAAAACAGGCGGTGGTCGGTTTGGGGCATTCTTTTGGCGCGCTGGTGTTGCTGATGGCATCTTATCAACGGCCAGATTTATTTAGCCAGCTGATTTTAATGGACCCGCCTTTTGTGATTGGTAAAACAGCGCCGATATTCGAGTTATTGCAAAAGCTGGGTTCAAAACAGATTGACCGTTTAACCCCGGCCGGGCTGAGTCTGAAACGTAAAGACGCCTGGTCTAGCCGTGAGCAGGCTTATCAGCAGTTACGTGGCAATGCCTTGTTTAAACAGTTTGATGAGCGCTGTTTTCAGGATTTTATCCGGCATGGTCTTAGAGAAGATGAGGCCGGCATCAGCTTACAGATTCCAAAACAGGTCGAGGCAGATATTTTTAGAACTGTACCAAGCTGGTGGTGGCGTTGGCCGCGTAAAGCCCCAAATTTACCGGTGCATTTAATCACGGCAGAGCAGAGTGCTTTTTATAAGCAAGGTTTCCCGCAGGGACTAAAAAAGATATATGGCATTGAGTTTAGTGTTGTAGCGGGTGGGCATATGTTCCCGCTGGAATCTCCTGAGCAGAGCGCACGCGATGTGCAGCAGCGGATTCGATCAACACTTTAAATAAGCAGTTTAAAATCCAGTTAACGGATTTGTGCTTCATCTAAATGGCGTGCGCCTTCGAGCAGCATCCGGATCATGATCATGGTTTGCTCGGCAATGATTTTACGTTCATTGGCGGGCATATCAATCACTTTGGCACCCATATTAAACACCAGCTGGGTAATGGCTGAAGAAACAATCTCCGGATGGGACAGTTTGCTGTTATTCAAACGCTCCAGACGAATCAGGTCATCTTTTAGTTCCTGCTGGAAATAGTTCAGCTGACGTTCCACTGCCTGCTTATAAGACGTCGATCCGGTATAGCCTTCACGCAACAGCAGACTTAAATTACCTTCATCAGCATCTAGCTGTTCAATAAAGACTTCAACCGAGGTGCGGATAATGCTGTTCTGTTTGGATGCTTTTAAACGTGCCTGATTCAGAATCTGACGCAGCACATGGCCGGCCCGGTCAATCAGGGCAATGGCCAGCTCATCAATATCTTTAAAGTGACGATAAAAACTATTCGGTGCAATACCGGCTTCGCGCGCGACTTCACGCAGGCTTAAAGAGGCAATACTTTTTTGGGGCCCGATCAGATTCAGCGCAGCCTGAAACAGCTCTTCCTTGGTAATGGTCGCTTTCCTGCCGACCGTACGCACCGTCATGGGTTCATGGATGTTGGGAACATCTTGGGCAAGAACATCATTACTTATTTTCATGGCAGGCTGAGTCATAGGGTCCAGAGCTGAAAGGCTTTTCAGTAGTATAGCCGTTGTGTGTGAACTTGTGAAATGAATAGAAACAATACAAGCGTATATACAAATATATATACATGTGTATAATAATTGAGAATTCATCGCGTGGTGTAGGCTATGCACGTTATCGAAAAGTCGAAATCTCCCCTCAAATCTCTTGCGAGTGCGATTGTTGATCCGTACTCGGCAAACTTCTGGTTACAAAAAATCAATCCGTTGTGGTCTGTGAATCAGGCATTGGGCAAGATTGTGCAAAAGCAGCAGACCGCGCAGGACACGGTCAGCCTGATGGTGCAGTTCAATCAGAAATTCCAGCTTGGACAGGCGGGCCAACATCACCCGGTCTTTGTCACCATTGAAGGAATTCGCTATGAGCGTACCTACAGCCTGACGCAACTGGATAGTCAGCATGTGCTGTTAACCGTTAAAAAAGTCGATCAGGGTAAAGTCAGCAGCTGGTTGGTCAATCAGGCCAATGTGGGCGATATTCTGGAATTTGGCCAGCCTTATGGCGATATGCTGTTGCCTGAAGCGACGCAGCCACTCATTTTGCTGGCTGCCGGTAGTGGTATTACTCCAATGTATAGCCTGGTTGATGCTTTGGCCAAATCGGGTCAATTAAAGCAGACCCCGGTCAAGCTGATGTACTGGGTAAAAACCTTTGCCGATGTTGCTTTTAAAACTCAGTTTGGACAATGGGCGACACAATATCCACACTTTAGCTTTGACGTGTTTTATACCCAGGCAGGGGAAACACCAGCACAGCGTCTGAATGAAAGCCATCTGCAAACCTTTGAGCAGATTGAACAGAGCGCAGTCTATGCCTGTGGTCCATCGGGTTTTGCTGCACGGGTAGAAGAACTGTTTGCGCATGCACAGCAATTAAAAACTGAAGCCTTTAGCATGAGCCCAATGCTCAATGAAGAAGCTGGTTTTGTGCAGGTGACCTTAAGCCAATCGAATAAAACCGTGACCATTCCCAAAGGCCAATCTATTTTGACCAGCCTGGAGCAGCAGAATATTCAACCGAAGCATGGCTGCCGTATGGGAATTTGTAATAAATGTGCCTGCAACAAAGTCGAAGGCTCGACCAAAAATCTGGTGAATGGTGCGCAAAACACCGAACCGGGTAATTTGCTCAAGCTTTGCGTGAATTCGGCACAAACAGACTTAGTTATTGATTTATAAGCGGGTACACTCACTATGAATATGCCAGTCAAATTTGAATATTTTAAAAATCCTAAAAACCGCGAATTAACCCAATTAGAACTGGATGAATTGGCGCGTGAATTAGACGCCATCAAGCAGGAAGTGCTGGATGATTTAGGCGAAAAAGATGCCAAATACATCCGCCGTGTATACTCAACCATCCGTTATGCTTCTATTGCGGGTCGTGCCTGCCTGTTTGCTGGCTGGTTCCCGCCAGCCTGGATTTTGGGTACTGGTCTGCTCGGCTTTGCCAAAATCATGGAAAATATGGAACTTGGCCATAACGTCATGCACGGTCAATATGACTGGATGAACGATCCAAAATTCAACGGTCAGACCTATGAGTGGGATATTGTCGGTACCTCTGAAAACTGGCGTCAAACCCACAACTACAAGCATCATACCTATACCAATATTAAAGGTATGGATGATGATATCGGTTATGGTCTGGTACGTCTGTTCCCAGAACAACGCTGGAAACCGGGTCATCTGCTACAACCGATTTACAGTATTCCATTCTGTTTACTGTTCCAGTGGGGTGTGGCGATTCAAAACCTGGAACTCGGTAAAGTGTGGATGGGCCGTAAAACCAAGGCTGAGCTGAAAGAAGAGTGGAAACCTTTACAGCGCAAAATCTCTAAACAGCTGTTTAAAGACTATGTGTTCTTCCCGCTGATTGCTGGTCCTGCTGCGTTACCGGTATTCACTGGCAACCTGGTGGCCAACGGGATTCGTAACATCTGGACCTTCAGTATTATTTTCTGTGGTCACTTCACCAAAGATGTTGAGGTATTCCCAAAATCAGTACTGAAAAATGAAAGCCGTGGCCACTGGTATATGCGCCAGATTCGCGGTTCTTCTAACCTGACTGGTTCAGAAGCGTTCCATATTCTGACTGGCCATTTAAGCCATCAGATTGAACACCATTTATATCCGGATGTACCGGCACGCCGTTACCGTCAGATGGCGCCAAAAGTACAGGCAGTATGTGAAAAATATGGTTTGCACTACAACAATGCCAGCCTGTTTAAACAATATGGCAGTGTACTGAAACGGATTGCCAAGTATGCGTTTCCGTTTAAAAAATAAGTATAAAATGTGTTAAGACAAAAAGGCAATTTTTATAGGAAATTGCCTCAGATTGCTGACAAAGGTCTCACACATATGTGCAATGCTGTTCACTTAAGAGGAGCAGCATTGCGATCTACCGGATAACGGGTTTTTGACATGTTAACTGTTCGAGGTGTTGTTGGCCTCGAACGTCTTTCTAAAAACAGACTGTCTATTCCTGATCTTAGCTCAGATAGCCGTCTGCCAGTTCCTGATAAAGCATTGGTGCCATCACAATTAGCTGAACGGCTATATGTTGGCAGGCGGGCTTGAAACGGATATCTGAAGGTGAACGATCAAAGGCTTTACGATAGATTTTAGGTACAGGCTTATTCATTTAAGAATTATATTGCAGAATAAGCCTTTAGCAGAGGTTTATGCAACAAAGCCATTTCATGGGGTTAGTATAAGCAATTTTTTACTTTCGTAAGGCTTTGTTGCACAAAGATTTGAAATGCAAAGCGCCCCTAATTGAGCCAAATTTAAGGCGTAACTTGGGTAAGTGGTCGACCTAATTCCGTAAATCTGTTGAGGACTGCTACACGTGCATGAACCTCATTGACTTGGCTATCAAAGCTCCTTGCACTGAGTTTATCTCCTAATAATTTGATGCAGTGCATTTTAGTCTCAACCAAACTTCGGCGATGATAGCCTGACCATTTTTTCCATAGTGTCCTACCTAAACGTTTAACTGTTCGAAGTAATTCATTTCGCTCTAGCGAGCTGCTCTTTGTATCTTTCCATGGTTTCGCATTTTTTCTAGGTGGAATCACCGCATGCGCTTGCCGATCTGCAATGGCCTGACGGCATTGCTTGGTGTCATAAGCTCCATCGGTATAAACAGAGTCAATCTGCTCATCTTGTGGAATCTGATCAAGTAAATCACCTAGTACCTGTGAATCACTGATATTATTGGTTGTGAGCTGAATAGCACGTATTTGACGAGTTTCAGCATCTATAGCAATATGTAGCTTACGCCATTGGCGACGATATTCAGGTCCATGTTTCTTGCGTTTCCATTCGCCCTCACCTAGAAACTTCAAGCCTGTAGAGTCCATGAGTAGATGCAGCCCATCGCTACTTTTTTGGTAGCTGATAGCAATATCAATATACTTTTGTCTTCTACAAAGCGTACTGTAATCTGGCGCTGTCCAATTTAATCCGCAAAGTTTAATCAGACTTTGCACAAAGCCAGTGACCATACGTAAAGATAGACGGAATAAGGATTTAATCATTAAGCAGCATTGGATGGCTGCGTCGGAGTAGGTTTGATTTCGCCCTTGTTTGCCTTTTGATGGAGCATACCATTGCGTAGCAGGATCAAACCAAAGGGCAATATTTCCGCGACTCATGAGTGCTCGGTTATATGCGGGCCAATTGGTTGTGCGGTAGATTTTGTGTGTAGGCTTCTTCATTTGAAAATTATATCGCTGAAAAAGCCTTTACAGATAGGTTTGTGCAACAAAGCCCTTTCGTAAGAGATCTAGTATTTAAAATGCACATTTAATTTGATATAAAGATATAAAATGCGCACTGTATCACAATAATAATCTTTCAGTAGATTCATGGAAAGACGTTTGTGTGGAAAATGTGCTTGAAATAGTTCCTTAAATTGTTTTAAGTCCACAAGGGGTAGTTATGTTGAAATTGTCACTTTTAGCTGTTGTAGCTTCATTGGGGGTGGTGGCTTGCACATCAAGCTCATATACGAAGCCATCAGATTTACGTTTTCAGAAAAAAACGCAAGAAAATAATCAACCTATTGTATTAAAGCGAGATGAGAAGCTGTGTGGTGGTGATACAGCAGAACAGCAAAACTGCCCGATTGAATTTTATATCGACAGTATTAAAGCTGGAAATTTTTATATAAATAATTCGGCTCAATATGCATTGAAACCAGAAACATATAATTTCAAAGTAAAAAATTGTACAGAAGAATCATGCCAAAGTTGTGATGTTGACTTAAGCGTAGGAAAGCTAACAAGCAATGAATTTGTACTCTCTGTCAATACAGACGGTAAACCTTTTATTTCTAATAATGGTCAGCCTTTAAGTTGTGAGGTGAAGCATCAGGTTGCTGCTCAGGAACAGATAATACGAGTGGATTTAGCAGCAGATACTTTATTTAAATTTGATGGTTCTTCTTTAAATGATTTATTACCAAAAGGTCGTCAAGAAGTCCTTGAAGTTGCATCGCAAATTCGCAATAACTTTGTTTCTGTAAGTCAGATTAAGTTAGTCGGTCATACAGATCGTTTGGGAAGTGATAGTTATAACAATCAATTGGGGCAAAACCGTGCAGATACGGTGCGTAACCTATTGATTCAAAATGGTGTTGCAGGGAATGTGATTTCGACAGCAAGTGCAGGCAAACGTCAACCAGTGACCAATGGTTGTTTTGATGTAAAACAGCGAGAAGCATTACATGCATGTTTGCAGCCAGATCGCCGAGTAACAGTTGAAGTTACAGGCTTATCTAAGTAATTAACATTTAAATCTAAGAATTATTTGATTTATATATTGGGTGTGTGATGAGTAATTTTATAGTTATTGAAAAAGACTCTCTAAATAAAGTCAGCGTCAATGCTGAACGTATTGTTTTGTCTGAATCAAGTATTGTTCATACAAAAATGAATCGCGATGATGTCGCCGAATTCATTCGTGATGGGAATAATTTAATCTTAAAGCTAAAAAATGGAGAAGTTGTTGTTATTGAAAACTTCTTTGTTGTAGATGCTGAAGGGGTGACATCAGATTTAGTCTTTGAAGAAGATGGTTGTGTTCTTTATTGGTTTGATGGCCTTTCTGGTTTTAAAGAAATTTCAGGATTAGAAGCATTATTGCCAGCAGTTGAGGGTAGTAAACTTGTTGGGTTGTTACCTTGGTTGGTGGGCGCAGCTGTCGTTGGTGGTGCAGCGGCGATTATTGATCATAATAATGACGATGATAAAAAAACGAGCGACTCTGACACAACTGCGCCAGCCGCACCGACAGATGTTGATTTCTCTGACGATGGTTCAACCATCACAGGTAAAGGCGAGCCAGGTGCTAACGTTGTCGTTAAAGACGAAGACGGTAACATCATTGGTGAAGGCACTGTTGATGAAGACGG
>NZ_VPBA01000040.1:0-25343 GCF_013418945.1 Acinetobacter sp. YH12112
TAATGGAGAAATCTGATAGATATGTTTTACCTGAGAGACGGATGAGGAGTTACCCAAGAGTTGTAAAAGGAAAACCTCAAAAATACCCAAGAAAAAGCCAGTCAATCTCTTAACTGACTGGCATTACCTACCTGCGGAGCTTTTTCATGTTTAATTTACAGCGCGTACTGCGAGCTTATTCTGGTAATGGAATAAACTGTTTATCACTGTTTTGCACTTTACGCTCACCAACCACCACTTGCAGCTCTAAAGACTGTTCTTCACGTTCAATCAGGATATTCACCGGCTGGTTCGGTTGCTGCAGCGCCACATAATTAATCAGGTGTGATGTTGAGCTAATCTCTTCATCATTCACTTTCAGGATTTTATCGCCACGGCGAATACCGGCTTTGGCCGCAGGACCATTGGCCAAGACATCTGCCACCACCACGCCACTTTGTTTTGGCTCCAGAATATTCTGTTGCTGTACCGGCAATAAGCTAATACCTAACCAGCCACGTACCACGCGACCATCTTTTAAAATCGAGTTCAGTACCTGCTGACAGACCTGTGCCGGAATAGCAAAGCCAATGCCCAAAGAACCGCCCGATTGCGAGAAAATTGCGGTATTAACCCCAATTAAGTTCCCGGCCACATCAATTAGCGCACCGCCGGAATTCCCCGGGTTAATGGCAGCATCAGTCTGAATAAAGTCTTCATAGGTATTAATGCCTAAATCCGAACGGCCGGTCGCGGAAATAATCCCTTGGGTAACGGTTTGACCCACCCCAAACGGGTTACCAATCGCCAGCACCACATCACCGACTTCATTGCCACTGAGTTTAAATGGTAAAACCGGTAACTGATCCAGCTCAATTTTAATTACCGCCAAGTCGGTATCCGGATCGGTGCCGACCACTTTTGCCTCGGCACGACGGCCATCATGCAAGGCCACCACAATCTGATCGGCCTGGGCAATCACATGGTTATTCGTCAAAATGTAACCATCGGCACGTACAATCACCCCGGAACCGAGGCTGTTTTCATTGGGTCCCTGACGATATTGTTCCGGCAACTGATCACCAAAAAATTCACGGAACGCCGGATCATTAAACAAAGGATGATTAGGCTGCTTGATTTTCTGGGTGGTAAAAATATTGACCACGGCCGGTGCCGCCACTTTTACGGCAGCACTATAAGACACCACCCCGCCAGTACGGGTGGTATCAATCAGCGGTTCTACTTTTTCAGCAGGCATTTTTACCCCATCCGGGGCAACGGGAGCTTTCGGTTTTTGAAACTGTTGCCAGCCCAAAAAGCCAATAATCACGATAATAAGTAACACCCAAGGTAACCATGTAAAGGTCCGGCGCACAGCTCTATCCTCTAAAATTTTTTAATTCATTGATGACTAAGTAATTTATGACCTATTGTAAAGCGAAATACATAAGGAAACATAAAAATCACTAAAGAGTTTTGTGCTGCTTTAGTTACAATTCAAAATATGTTTTGATGATAACAATATTAAAGGCTTTTGAGAGATTTATGGTTAAGCTGCATGACCTGATCCGCTGGTGTGATCAAACCTTAAAATCAGCCGAGTTTAAAGACTATGCCCCGAACGGCTTGCAAATTGAAGGCAAGCCGGAAGTCAAAAAAATTCTGTGTGCGGTAACTGCATCACAAGATGCGATTGAAGCCGCCATTGCCGAGCAGGCCGATGTGCTGCTGGTGCATCATGGCTATTTCTGGAAAGGTGAACCCTACCCGATTACCGGAATGCGCGGTAAACGCATTAAAAGCCTAATCCAGCATGATATTTCACTGGTAGGTTATCATTTACCGCTCGATTCACATCCTGAACTGGGCAATAATGCGGCCATTGCTGATATTTTGGGACTGGAGCAACTAGAAGCACTGGACCCGAGTGAACGTCATCCAATTGGCAATATTGGCTATTTAAAACAGGCCATGTCACCAGAAGCGTTTAAAGCCCTGTTAAGTAAAAGACTGGGGTTTGATACCATTCATTTACCGGCCAATCCAACCGAAATCCGCAAAGTCGGTTTCTGTACCGGCGGTGCGCAGGATTATATTCATAAAGCCGCAGCACAAGACTGTGATGCCTATATTTCTGGCGAAGTGTCAGAACGTACCTTTTATGAAGCCAAAGAACTGGGCGTCCATTATTATGCTTGTGGCCATCACGCGACTGAACGCTACGGTGTACAGCGTTTGGGACAGGCACTGGCACGCGAATTTAATCTCGAATATGTCTATTTCGAATTGAATAATCCGATTTAAAACTTGGGAGATGAATTGAGGCTGGCTTATACGTATAAATTAAGGATTTATTGTGTAATGTTATTTATAAGCAATGCGCAATTTTGTTGAATAATCTATTACAATAAGCCGACTTAAACTCAAAACCCAGCATAAGCAAGGAATTGAAAACATGACAACGATTACTTTACCAGCATTACCATATGGTTACGAAGATCTTGCGCCGCACATCAGCAAAGAGACTTTAGAATTTCACCATGACAAGCACCACAACACCTATGTTGTGAACCTGAACAACCTGATCGCAGGTACTGAGCTTGAAGGTAAAACTTTAGAAGAAATCATCAAGGCAAGTGCTGGCGATGCTTCTAAAGCAGGTATTTTCAACAATGCTGCACAAGTATGGAACCACACGTTCTACTGGAACTGTATGGCGAAAAACGGTGGTGGTAAACCTACTGGCGCAATTGCAGCGAAAATTGATGAAGCTTTCGGTTCATACGAAAAATTTGCTGAAGAATTTGCAACTGCTGCTGCAACTCAATTCGGTTCAGGTTGGGCATGGTTAGTGGCTGACGACGTAAACGGCAAACTGTCTATCATGAAAACTTCAAATGCAGATACGCCAATGGCGCACGGCAAAATTGCAGTATTAACGATTGACGTTTGGGAACACGCTTACTACATCGACTTCCGTAATGCACGTCCTAAATACATCTCGACTTTCCTTGAAAGCCTGGTGAACTGGGATTATGCCAACGCGAAACTGGCTGGCCAACCAGCTGGCGTAGAAAAATAATTTTATTATTCTGTGTAAAAAATCACCCTTTATGGGTGATTTTTTTATTTTTAGGGAATCACTGCATAAATCTAAGGCAAATGATTCATTTGTTTAAATAATCTGGTTGACGACCGGCGCATTCCTCCCTAAAATGCGCATCAGATTCTCCAATAGCTCAGTCGGTAGAGCGACGGACTGTTAATCCGCAGGTCCCTGGTTCGAGCCCAGGTTGGAGAGCCATCTAATCTCCCATAGCTCAGTCGGTAGAGCGACGGACTGTTAATCCGCAGGTCCCTGGTTCGAGCCCAGGTGGGAGAGCCAAGATTCTAAAAACCCACTCCAGTTGAGTGGGTTTTTTTATGGCGTTTAGATTGGGGGATTCAATGAGAATCATCATCCTAAAATAGCCCCTACCTGTACCACGGCACCCTGCCCGTCATAGACCAGTAAAAGCCACACACCAAGCTTTCTGCTTCCAAACGCCTTCATTCGTTTATTTTTAATTCAGTTAAACTGAAAAACTGCATTTTTTCAGGTCGCGGGCTTGACCACCTGCCCTTTGCCACCTAGAATGCGTTTTAGATTCTCCCATAGCTCAGTCGGTAGAGCGACGGACTGTTAATCCGCAGGTCCCTGGTTCGAGCCCAGGTGGGAGAGCCAAGATTCTAAAAACCCACTCCAGTTGAGTGGGTTTTTTCTTTATACAAGTATGTGTTGTGTTCAATAGCGCTCAGTCGACTTTCTTCTTTATTGGCTGCCTGGCCACACTGGTGCTGATGCTGCTGGTGGCGGCCTCCTATTTGCGCCCCAAACAGAAATATTTTCCGAAAAAAGTCATTACCCCGTTTGAAGCCAAGATGTTTGCCCGCTTAAAGCAGGCTTTTCCCGAACATCATATTCTGGCTCAAGTTGCTTTTAGTGCGTTAATTACCAATAGTAACTACAAGATCCGTTCCCGCTTTAATCGCAAGGTCACCGATTTTGTTTTGCTGGATCAGCAGATGAATGTGGTGATTATTATTGAACTGGATGATCCCACTCATATTGGCAAAGAAAGTGAAGATGCCGAGCGGGATGCCATGTTGCTTGAGGCGGGCTATCAGGTGATCCGATACACGGAGATTCCGAGTATCAGACAATTGCAGCAGGATATTCTTTAATTAAGGCACTACAGCTTCAGAAGCTGCTGGTTTCGCATTGGCCTGTTGTTGAGCTTGTTGCTGCGCCTGCTGCTGTTCAGCCGCTTCACGCGCTTTAATCCGCGCAATCATCTCTGCCTGCTGCTGTTTGTATTTTTCCTGATTTTTCGCATCGCTGTTGACAGCCAGAAACGCCATACTGACCAGAAAAACAGGAATCAGCAGACCTAAACTGGCCAACAGAATAATCTTTTTGGTATTGGGTGGCTGATTCGGTCGTTGCTGTTCAGGCGCGGTCATGAGAGAGTCCTCTGTCAGATGCATCAAAATGACGCTCAATATAACAAAATCATTTTCGAGGACAAAGCCTCTGTTGATGTTTGCTTGAACCTGAAGATACAACACAGCCGCCTGTACGGCTACAGACGGCTGCGTTACAGATCACGTCAGACTGCTCATCTACCCGATTAGAGGTTCAGCTGAATCTCGCCAAAAACCTGAGTTAAACAGGCCAGATGATCAAAGCCTTGTTCTGGTGTGTCCTGCATCCGCCAAGCCACATAGCCATCCGGACGTACCAGCACGGCACCGGCATCGGCAATTTCCGATTTTTGCTGCCAGGTGGCATAGACATCGCGATGTTCACGTGAACCAATCTGAATCACATCCAAATAGTCCAGCTTTAACCGGGCCGCTGCCGCTTTCCATGCTGCACCCGATAAACCGGTCAGTAGCGTAAGGCGCCCTTTACCGACAATATCCAGGGTGGAATGTTTATAGCCCTGCGCATCAATCAGCCAGGTATGCGGTAGTTTGGCACCCGGACGTGTGGTGGCTTGCAAATACAGCTGCGGGTCCTGTACAAAGATTTCTTCATCTGTTTCTGCCAGCACGGCATTGGACAGATAACGCTGGTTTAGCTCCACCCCTTGAGCATTAAACTCATAATGTTTAATCGCCAGCGCCTGATACAGCTTTTCCCGAATCTCGGCCGCTTCCGGTGTTTCCGCAAAAATCCGCTGCAACATCTCGGCCTGGGTCTGCACGCCCTGATCAAAACCAAATACTGCTTTTAAGTGCTTATAGTCAAAACGGGACTGGTTGGCACGCGCCACAATCTGCTTGCCCACCGGCGCCCGTTCATCACTATAAGAGTCCAGTAGCGCTGGCTTGGCCCAGCCTTTAAGCACATAAGCCAGCTTCCAGCCCAGGTTAAACGCATCCTGCATACAGGTGTTGGAACCTAAACCACTCGATGGCGGATGACGATGTACCGCATCGCCACCACAGAACACACGCCCCACCGAATACTGGGTGGCCCAGGTCTGATTGACATACCAGTAAGATACTTTTTCAATTTCGACCTGCTGCACCTCTTCACCCACAAAGGTGTTCAGTCGCGCCCGAACCTGGGCTTCGGTGACTTGCGGCTCGCCTTTGCTGATATCAAAGCCCCAGCCCATAATCCATTCATTCCAGGGCTGAATGGCACGTAGCAATCCCATGCCCAAGTCACCAAAACTGGCTTCCGGATTCACAATCCATTGTAAAATGGCCGGACGATGCGCCACGTATTTGGACAGGTCGGCTTTAAAAGTGACGTACACGGTTCCGGCACGCGCCATCACTCCTTCTAAGGGCAGCTTCAACTCTTCGACAATTTTCGAACGCGCCCCATCCATACCAATTAAATATTTGGCTCGCAGGCTAAATTCAGTTTGGGTCACCCGATTCAGGAAGGTCGCGGTTACGCCGTGCTCATCCTGAGTATGTGATAAATATTCGGTATTGAAGTTATAAATCGCACCGCGTTCGGCCGCATTCTTGACCAGCAGTGCTTCCATTTTCGGCTGGATCAGATCGACAAAGGGACATGGACTGCCTTTGATGTAATCGCCATGACGTTCATCGCCCGTGCCCCAGCAGCTCATCCGGGCAATTTCTTCCCCGACCAGACTGGTGGTGAGTAAACTTTCGCCCATCTGCTGCCACGGCGTGGCAATGGCTTTGACCTGCTCTTCAATGCCTAAGTCACGCAGAACTTCCATCGCACGCTGATTGGTAATATGCGCACGCGGACTGTTGGCCAGCCAGTTAAACTGGGTAAACAGCTGTACCCTGATGCCATAACTGGCCAAGGCCAGCCCTAAAGTAGAACCCGCCGGCCCCGTACCAATCACCAGCACATCAGTATCATAGTGTGTAGACATTCCGGACTCCTTTCACCGCTGTATCTGTTGCAGAATATTTGTATGCAGTGTAATCCGCTCCATCCAGCCCGCCTATTTCTATGCGTATAAACGATAGTGCTATTGGTTTTAGCTCTAGTCAGCTGCTGGATAAAACACATCAGCTGATGTGAAATGCAGTTCAGACTGTGTTGGGTTACACTAGGGCGATGATCTGCACGGTGGATGAAAGTCATGGAATTACGGCATTTACGCTATTTTGCAGCGGTGGCAGAAGAACAGAGTTTTACCAAAGCAGCCGATAAACTCTTTACCGCCCAGCCCTCTTTAAGCCAGCAGATTAAGGATTTAGAAGAAGAAGTCGGGGTTCGTTTGCTGGATCGCTCCGCGCGGCAGATTCAACTGACCGATGAAGGCCGGGCCTTTTTACCTTATGCCTTGCAAGCGATTGAAAACGCCAAACTTGCAATTGCCGCAGCGCGTCAGGTGGCGCATCAGAAAAACAACCAGATTCATATTGGCTTATTGAACGTGGCCGAGCTGAAAGTGCTGCCGCTGATGCTAGAACGCTTAAAACAGGCCATTCCCAATCTGCAGATTCATATCCAGAGCCTGACCTGTCTGGAGCAGATTCAGCGCCTGAAAAATGCTGAGCTGGATTTAAGCCTGACCCGCTATGCCATTCAGCAGGATGATTTTGTCGATCTTCCCATTTTGTCAGAGAAAATCTATCTGGTGTCAGGGCAAAAATCTGCACCGACCAAGTCGCGGATGAGTGCTGAAGCCTTGCTGCAACAGCGGCTGATTATGTGCGAGCAAACCGCTTCTCCGGTGTTTTATGAACAGGTCAGCCGGCAGGTGCCAATTGAACAGATGCCGGCCGAGCAGTTACTCTGGGTCACCAATGTATTACAGCATATCAACCTGATTAATCTGGGGATGGGCTACAGTTTTGTGCCGGAATATCTGCTACGCTTTCTGGATGAGCATGTGGCGATCATTGAAACTGATTTTGAAGTTCAGCCGCTCCATCTGTATGCCAATTACCGTAAAAATAACCATAATCTGGCACTGCAGCTCATTACTCAGGAACTGGCCAAACTCGAAATCTCGGTCACTGAGAGCTGATTAGCCCCGATCTTCCGGACTGATCATCGAGTTTTAGGAGGATATTATTGCGCAGGCATGTGGGTTTGAATAAAGCGCACCAGCTCGGCATTTCTCTGCACAATGGCCTGGGTATGCGAGGCACCCGGGACCAGTTCATATTCAACCATCGTCCCCATTTCTCTTAAGTTATCTACCAGTGCCGTGGTGACAGCTGCCGGCACAGCAGTATCTGCCTCACCCTGAATCACCATAATCGGTTTATCCAGCTTTTTGGTGGCCGGCTGGTTAATGGCCAGGAAGCGCTTAATGGTTGCATTGTCCTGGAAATTTGCCGTCAGCCCCGGATAATCAGCCACAGCAAGACCACTATTTTCAGTAAAGGCATCTATATCTTCTCTAAAGGACTGCATCAGCTCGTCCAGACATTGGCCATTTTCACCATTGTTGCCTTCGGCTTCTGGCACAATATCCTGCGATTCCGGCTGGAAGATGCTGAGGTAATTAAAGTCCGGTTCATAGGCTTTAATGCCGACCGCGACATAGGCAGCATAGGCCATCAGTTCTGCATAGACATTACGGGCCGTTCCAACCGGATACAGACCAACACTCTCTGCCAGCTCCAGATTGCGAATGGCTGCCGGCGCGACTTCCGCAATGATATAACCCAGACTCGAGGCCGGTGCTGCTGCCACTGCACCTTTATAATTGGCATCCTGATTGGCAAATTCCGCAGTACCCAAAGAGGCATGACCACCCTGTGACTGCCCCACCGACATCCAGGCACCATGCATGTGTGCACCCAGATCTTCTTTTAAGGCGCGTACCGAATAAATGGCAGACTGGGCCGCACTTTCTAAATGTAAATACGGATGAATGCCCGGCGTACCCAGCCCTTCATAATCTGGCGCGACAATCACATAGCCTGCGGCCAGTAAACTTTCCGCCATGGCCTTAAAACGCGGATTTAAACTATTTCGACTCGGTGCACAATGATCGGCAATGCCCACTGTTCCATGTTCCCAGACCACCACACGCCAGCCATCTACCGGACGAGGTGCGGACGGATAAAATACCATGGCGGTAGCTTCTGTTTTCTGGTCACGTACATTTGGCATTTTATAGGTCATGACCCGGATGATCGCACCTTCAATACCATCTTGGGTATAGGCAGCATCAGATACAAAAGTTTTGTCACGGATAAAGTTAAAGTCATTATCATCGCCACCACATGCTGTAAATAACAGCGCCGAGGAGCAGGTTACCGCCAATAACAGTTTTTTAAATGTCGTTGTCATCTTGAATTCCTCTTTATCTTCTTGTTGTTAAGTACTCAGCCTGAGTTCTTTGAATTAAGCATAAAAAAAAGCATCCTGCTCGGATGCTTTGTTGGCTTTTTGCAAGATCAGACTAAATGTATAAGCCTAGAGAAGTGCAAGAAAAATTCCGGTAAAAATCATCAGCCCAACCCAACGGTTATGCCGAAAAGCCCAGAAACATTGCTGCGGATTACGGTCTTTGGTTTTGTGCCATTGATAGATAAAATCCAGTGCCACCGCAGCCAGTGCCACCAGACCAAATGGCATGAACAGATTTTCGATCCACAGCGCCGCGCCAATCAGGAGCAGACTGATCAGCTGCAAGGCAGAAATAATCTCAATATCATAACGACCAAATAAAATGGCTGTCGATTTCACCCCAATTTTGAGATCATATTCGCGGTCAGTAATCGCATATTGAGTGTCATAGGCCACAGTCCAGGCCAGGTTACCAAAGTACAATAACCAGCAGGTTAAATCCGGGGTTGCACCCACCGCGGTATAGGCCATAGGAATAGACCATGAAAATGCGGCGCCCAGAAATACCTGCGGTAAATGAGTATAGCGTTTCATAAACGGGTAGATAAAAGCCAGAAATAACGCCCCAAACGACCAGTAAAAGGTTTCAAGCGGCAAGAACAACAACAGGCAGGCACTGGCAGCAACCAGCACCAGAAACACCATCACCGCTTCTTTGGCGCTAATGATGCCGGTGGCCAAAGGACGGGTTTTGGTGCGCTCAACATGGGCATCGACTTTACGGTCGGCAAAGTCATTAATGGCACAGCCTGCCGCACGCATAAAGATCACACCCAGAATCATTGGAATCAGCACACCTATGGTCGGTGTTCCCTGAGCAGCAATCCATAAGGCCCACATGGTTGGCCAGAACACCAGTTCGGTGCCAATCGGCTTATCAAAACGGCATAAATAGTAATAGGCTTCCAAGCGCTCACGCCAGGTAATTGAATGTGCAGTTGCCATGACTGTCCTTAACCACGTTGCTGTTGAAAAGAAGAATGTAGAAATTGCTCAAAGCTGGGCAAGAAACTTTCTTGCACAATAAATTTACAGCCATGCCAAGTATAGCAGCTCTGTCTGGTCCAGCCTTCGGGCAATAAAATCACCCGGCGCTCACAGGCCGGATTGGTACGTTGAAACAAAAACCGGCCAATCGGCTTTTTACCAATATGCTTGAACAGGCGTGCTTTTTTTTGCAGGCTTAAAATCGGAAAGATGCTTTTGGCTTGAACCCAAGGCTGCTCTTCACAGCCATATAAATAGCTTTCCCGCACCCAGGAGGTATGCTGATGCGGCATGCCCAGCCATTTGGCATCTTCAAAGCTCAGGCGCTGGAAACGTTCACGCAGTGGCTGTACCTGAAACTGGCCACCGGCCAGATCGGTTAATTGTTGTGTCAGAGAGCCCGGTGCATACAGCCATGTCTTCAATCCTGCAGGAATGGTCTGATCCTGAAATTGACAGGTCTGTTGGCCGCGCATCACTTATTCCCCTTTTATCGCTTGGCCTAGTGTAACTGAAATCTGTTACTAAACCATGGGCTTTTCAGCCAAAAAGCGCAAATGTCATATTCACTATCAATCTACCTCACCTAAATGAATATGAAGGCCATAAAAAAATCCGCGACAAGCGCGGATTTTCTGAGCATGAATCTGAGGTCAAATTACAGGCTGTAGTACATGTCTAATTCAACTGGGTGAGTAGTCGTGTTCAGACGACGAACTTCTTCAGTTTTCAGCTCGATATAAGCATCGAGCATTTCTTTTGTAAACACGCCACCTTTTAACAGATAGTCATGGTCAGCGGCCAGTGCTTCCAGCGCCATTTCAAGGCTGTGAGCAACGGTTGGAATTTTTGCTTCTTCTTCCGGTGGAAGATCGTACAGGTTCTTGTCCGCAGCTTCACCTGGGTGAATCTTGTTCTGGATACCGTCAATACCCGCCATTAACAGTGCCGCGAAACCTAAGTACGGGTTCATCATTGGATCTGGGAAACGTGCTTCAATACGTTTGCCTTTCGGGCTAGACACGTAAGGAATACGGATAGAAGCAGAACGGTTACGCGCTGAGTAAGCCAGCATAATCGGTGCTTCGAAGTGCGGAACCAGACGCTTGTACGAGTTAGTCGAAGGGTTAGTAATCGCATTCAATGAACGGGCATGCTTGATGATACCGCCAATGAAGTACAGTGCCATTTCAGACAGACCAGCGTATTCATCACCCGCGAATAGGTTTTTGCCGTCTTTAGAAATCGACATATGCACGTGCATACCTGAACCGTTATCGCCTACCATTGGCTTCGGCATAAATGTCGCAGTTTTCGCGTATTGGTGCGCTACGTTCCACACCGCATATTTGAACTGTTGCACTTCGTCAGCTTTACGCACCATGGTGTTGAAGCTCACACCAATTTCTAACTGGCAAGATGCAACTTCGTGGTGATGTACTTCTACACGACCTGGGCCCATGATCTCTTCAATTTTTGCACACATATCTGCACGCATATCGTGGTGAGAATCAACTGGAGGAACCGGGAAGTAACCGCCTTTAACGCGTGGACGGTGGCCAGAGTTACCGGACTCGTAGTCTTTACCTGTAGACCAAGCCGCTTCTTCAGCGATTAAGGTGTGGCGTGCGCCAGACATGTCGATGTCCCATTTCACTTCGTCAAATACGAAAAATTCTGGTTCTGGGCCAAAGAATGCAGTATCACCAATACCGGTAGACTTTAAGTAATCTTCTGCACGGCGAGCAATCGAGCGTGGGTCACGTTCATAACCCTGACCTGTAGATGGTTCGATGACATCACAAGTCACGACAACTGTTGGTTCCGCAAAGAATGGGTCGATGAAACCAGTTTCAGCGTCTGGACGTAAAATCATGTCAGATGCTTCAATGCCTTTCCAACCAGCAATTGAAGAACCATCAAACATTTTACCGTCTTCGAAGGTATCTTCATCGATACTGTCTGCAGGGTAAGTTACGTGCTGCTCTTTACCCTTAGTATCAGTAAAGCGGAAATCGACCCATTTTGCACCACTTTCTTGTATGAGTTGAAGGACCTTGTTCGCCATGCTCATTTTGCTCCAATGATATTTTGTTGCACACCCAAGTGCGTGTTAGTAGTTGGCAGTTATTAAGCAATTACCGTACCAACTTTTAAAAGCAAAGTTAAAATATTGAATTTCTTATGAGAAATTAAGATTTAGGGATTTTGCTTTGTGCCTATTATACTAGGGCTATACTGAAATGCACCATATTCAAGCACTCTTTGCGATTTTTCCTGCAAAAGATTTCTCGTGTGTATCAAAATAGTGCAAATAATCAGGTTTCATTTTAACACAGCTTAATAATACTGCTGTTTATTTCGCCAATTTCGCGCTTCATGCAATTTTTCTAATGAATTTCAGACTGGATTAATTGAGTGATTTATAGATAAAAACTCTTTTTTCCAGCAAAAATCAGATTTTCATTTATTTCTGCTTATTTTTTCTTCAAGTGCTTTTCTGTGCGCTTTTCGCAAGTCGTGCTCAGCTAAATTTTTATGCCCATTTTAAAATGCGCCATTTTGGTGAATCTGCGTCATTATGCATCATTTTAGGGGTTTGGCAGCAAGAGGGGGTCAACATCACAGCGGACACGTAAAAGCCACAAGCTGAATGCAGCTCAGCCATAAACTTAAAAGATTTCATCTGTATAAAAGCTATTCTGCTTGAAAATGTTCAGCCGCACATGTTTATTTTTTGCTATGATGCTTTGCACTGCGTTTTCCCCGCATTTTTTCGCTCGAAAAATAGCCGTGTTGTGACCTCCCTCCACTTTGGAAAACCAGGCATTTCAGGGAATTCTTCAAGCACAGTCAGGTGCATAAATTTTGACAGGTTAAGCTCATGCTTTTGATGATCGATAATTACGACAGCTTTACTTACAACATCGTCCAGTATTTTGGCGAGTTAAATCAAGAAGTTAAAGTCGTTCGCAATGACAGCGTCACATTAGAAGATATTGAGCGATGGCAACCGAAGTATTTGGTGATTGGTCCCGGTCCGTGCTCACCATCTGAAGCAGGTATTTCCATTCCAGCGATTCAGCATTTTGCCGGCAAAATCCCGTTATTGGGCGTATGTCTGGGCCATCAGAGTATTGGTCAGGCCTTTGGCGGCAACATTGTACGGGCCAAAAAAGTGATGCACGGCCGTTTATCGGATATGTATCACAGCGATCAGGGTATTTTCAGCAATTTGCCCTGCCCGTTTTCTGCGACCCGTTACCACTCGCTGGTGATTGATCAGGCGACTTTACCGGAATGCCTGGAAGTCACCTGCTGGACCAATGAAGCCGATGGTTCTATGGAAGAAATTATGGGCGTGAAACATAAGACATTGCCGGTTGAAGGCGTGCAGTTCCACCCGGAATCCATTTTGAGCCAGCATGGCCACAAAATCTTCCAGAACTTTTTAGAAATTTATGCCTAATTTGCACAAAGTGAACACCATGAATATTCAACAAGCTTTAAATCATATTACAAAACAGATTCACCTGACTCAGCCACAAATGGAAGATGTGATGCGTGCCATCATGTCGGGCGAAGCCACCGATGCGCAAATTGGCGCCCTGATGATGGGCCTGCGCCTGAAAGGTGAAAGCATTGATGAAATTACCGCAGCCGCGCGCGTCATGCGCGAGTTCGCGATTAAAATTGACGTTAGCGATATTCCGTATCTGGTCGATATTGTCGGTACCGGCGGTGATGGCCAGAACCTGTTTAACGTATCGACGGCATCCAGCTTTGTGATTGCAGCCGCTGGCGCCACCATTGCCAAACATGGTAACCGCGGCGTATCGACCAAATCTGGTTCCTCTGACCTGCTGGAACAGGCTGGAATTAACCTAGACTTAAACATGCAGCAAACTGAACGCTGTATCCGCGATATGGGCGTAGGTTTCCTGTTTGCGCCGAACCATCATAAAGCCATGAAATATGCAGTTGGCCCACGTAAAGAACTGGGTATTCGTAGTATTTTCAACCTGCTCGGCCCGCTTACGAATCCGGCCGGAGTTAAACGTTTTGTGATTGGCGTATTCTCCAGCGAACTCTGCCGCCCGATTGCTGAAGTGATGAACCAGCTGGGTGCTGAACACGTGCTGGTGGTGCATTCACGTGATGGTCTGGATGAAATCAGTCTGGCATCTGCCACGACCGTAGCAGAACTGAAAGATGGGGAAATCACCGAATGGACCATTACTCCAGAAGAAGTGGGCATTGAATCGCAAACCCTCACCGGTCTGGTGGTGGAAAACTCGGCAGAAAGTCTGGCCCTGATTAAAGATGCACTTGGCAAAAATAAATCTGAACGCGGTGAAAAAGCGGCCAACATGATTGCCCTGAATGCCGGCGCCGGGATTTATGTGTCTGGTCTGACCAAAACCTATCAACAGGGTGTGGCACTGGCGCATGACATTATTTATGGCGGTCAGGCACTGGAAAAAATGGGCGTACTGGCCGAATTTACTAAAACCTTAAAACAGTACGAAGCTTAAGACGGCAGGATAAAATCATGGTGGATATCGCAAATACCATTTTAGGTAAAATTGTTGATCGCAAACAGGAAGAGTTTGCTGCACGTCTGAAACAGCGCAGTCTGAATGATCTGGAACAACTAGCCCAGGCCGCCACACCGGTGCGCGGTTTTGCCCAAAGCTTGAAAAGCAAACGTCCGGGCGTGATTGCAGAAATAAAAAAGGCCTCGCCATCTAAAGGGATTATTCGTGAAAACTTTAATCCGGCTGAAATTGCCCAGCAATATGAAGCTGCCGGTGCTGCCTGTCTGTCTGTACTGACCGATGTCGATTTTTTCCAGGGCGCTGATGAAAATATCGCGCTGGCCCGCAACCATTGCAGCCTGCCTGCACTGCGGAAAGACTTCCTGATTGATCCTTATGGTGTGGTTGAAGCTCGTGCGCTACATGCCGACTGTATCTTGCTGATTGTGGCCTGCCTGTCAGACCAGCAACTGGAAGAAATGTCGAAAACCGCGTTTGAACACAATCTGGATGTACTGGTTGAGGTGCATGACGAAGAAGAGCTGGAACGCGCTTTGCGTTTAAGTGATCGCTGTCTGCTTGGCGTGAACAACCGTAATTTAAAAACCTTTGATGTGGATTTAAACACCTCATTGCGTCTGAAAAAATTACTCGATCCAGCACGTTTACTGGTAACCGAAAGCGGTATTGCCACCCCGGCAGATGTCAAGATGATGCAGGAGCATGACATTCATGCCTTCCTGGTCGGTGAAAGCTTTATGAAACAACCGTGTCCGGATCAGGCCTTTAGCGAGCTGTTTGGTACGCCGCAAAAGGTCTAAGTCTTGGTGCAGTTCAGGAGGCAGGTTTATCCTGAACTGTGCAATTGCACTGCCCTACTTTCATAGGGCGGTCATCTTCCTATATCGCGCCATCTTAACATCTCTCATTTCAAGCCAGATGCAGCGCCAAGCTGAATCCGTTTCAGTTCAAATCAGGCGTAATTCAGACTATACTGGATTGAAATTTTATCCTCCTATTTTCGATTATGAGCAAACACGATTCTTCGCTATCGAAAGAACAGTTTAAATTACTCAAAGACTTTAAAAAGCAGATCAGTAATCCGCATCCGCGCGTAGAGCCGGCAGCGCCGGCCATCAAAACTGCCGAACAGGAACAGGCCGAAGATTTTGAGCTGTTTCAAAAAGAAATGCGTGGGGTCCAGAAAATGGATCATGGCAATATCGCGCCAGTGGCCCAACCGGCCAAGAAAAAGCTGGATGCCCAGACGCTGGCTAAACGCGCAGCCGCCGAAGGCCCCATGCAAACTGATGAGACCATTTTGTCGGACACGCAAGCCATGCTTAATCCGGTGGGCAGTCAGGCCAGTTTAAGCTACCGCATTGCCACCTTGCAGCATAAGGTGTTTGAAGATTTAAAAGCCGGCAATTTGCGCTGGTTTGAAGCGGTCGACCTGCATGGCTGTACCGTGGAAGAAGCCCGGGTGGCGGTGCTGCAAATTATCCAGATGGCCAAAGATGAAAACCAGAACGTGATTAAAATTGTGCATGGTAAAGGCCCGGAAGCCATTTTAAAAACCTATGTCAATGGCTGGTTACGTCAGCATCGTGATGTTCTGGCCTTTGTCAGTGCACCGGAAAAACAGGGCGGCACCGGTGCGGTGCTGGTTCTGCTAAAACGTGCAGAAAAGAATCCAAAGTTTAAACAATAAGCGGATTTTTCCTCAAAAGCAGGCATTGTTGCGGTTTTCTGCTACAATGCCGTCCTTGTTCAATATCAGTGTAAGTGAACACGTCTTATGTCTATGCAGCAATCCTACGCAAACATTCTTACTGCCGTTGGTGAAGATTTAAATCGCCCTGGTCTCAAAGATACGCCTATGCGTGCTGCTAAAGCATTTTCGTATTTAACCTCGGGTTATAGCCAGACGTTGGCTGAAGTGACCAACAACGCCGTGTTCCCGTCTGATAACCGTGAAATGGTGCTGGTCAAAAATATCGAATTCTATTCGCTATGCGAGCATCACCTGCTGCCATTTTATGGCCGTGTGCATATTGCCTATTTACCGGAAGGCAATGTTTTGGGACTGTCTAAATTTGCCCGTATTACTGAAATGTTTGCGCGCCGTTTACAGATTCAGGAAAACCTGACCCAGCAGATTGCAGAAGCCGTGGCTGAAGTGACCAAAGCCCGCGGTGTTGCGGTGGTGATTGACTCTGCACACATGTGCATGATGATGCGTGGTGTTGGCAAGCAGGAATCGACCACACGTACCGTGTCATTTATTGGTGACTTTAAAACTGATAAAGATGCACGCCGTGAATTTTTAAGTGCCGTACCTGAAAGTTACTAAACCTAAATAATGCTGGAGCCTCGACATCTGTTGGGGCTTTTTTATGTCCTGTTTCTTATACTACCGCTGGTTTCCCTATTATTTTAAGGAATGCAAATGTCTTCAATTTATTTAGCCGGTCAGGGCCTGACCCAAAGTGAATGCAGTGTCGACTTCCCGCGTCCGGATCGTTTGGTCAAAGGCAATCCCAAACGTGATACCTATAGTGCCTATGAACATCCCAATATGAGCTGTGGCATCTGGCAGTGCGAAGTCGGCGCCTGGAATATTGTCTTTGCTGACAATAAACAGGAATTCTTTAATGTGATTGAAGGCGTGGTGCGTATTCATGACCAGCACGGACAATATATTGAAGTTACCGCCGGTCAGGCCGGAATTATTCCACCGGGTTTTGTCGGTACCTTTGAAGTGGTTGCAGCAGTGAAAAAATATTATGTGGTGGTTGAGGCCTAAAATACCGCTTGAGCTTTTTGATGTTTTGGCTGGTTTTATCTTGCTGCTTTGATATAAAAAACGCCCGACAGTTTTGGGCGTTTTTTCATGCCGGGATGAGACTTAAAAGGCTTATTTGGCCAGATAGACCTGATTACGTCCGGCATTTTTGGCGCTATATAAGGCTGCATCTGCGGCATCCAGAAAACGCTGATAATCCGGATGGCCATCATACTGCACTGCGCCAATACTCACGGTAAATTTAAAACTCTCACCTTCAGCAGAACGGATTGGGGTATCTTCAACCCGGCGACGGATGGTTTCGGCAATCATCTGGGCCCGGTTCCAGTCACTATCGACCAGCAGCAATAAAAACTCTTCCCCACCAACCCGGAAAGCATAATCACTACCCTTGCTCGATTCCAGCAGCACTTCGGCCATAAACTGCAAGGCCAGATCACCGGCGGCATGGCCATAGCGGTCATTAATCTCTTTAAAGAAATCGGCATCAATCGCCAGTAGACTTAAAGGTGAGCGGTTTTTGCGCGAGAACTGGATTTCACGAATCAGGATGGTATTTAAATAACGCCGGTTTAACAGCTGGGTCAGCGAATCATTGCCCGTGCCGATATATTCCGCCACCTGAAACAGCTGATCGACCAGATGCTGGATTTCGCGGTTTTTACAGCGAATCTGCTGAATCAGTAACAGCATCTGCTGCTGATCGGAAGTGTCCAGCAGCTGCTGGTTCAACTGATCCACCTGATAAATCCGCTGGATAATAAACTCCACCTGCTCGGCGCTGGCAAAAGCATAGGCTGCTTTATGGATGAACCACAGGCCAAATTCAGATTTGGAAAGTGGCGGATGAAACAGCTGTGACTGATCAGAAAAGGCCTTAAACATCAGCTCATTTTCCCAGTCCAGCAGACAACCGCGCTGGCGGTCTTTTTGCACGGCCACATCCTGCATGGCAGAAAACAGACGGTAGGTGTGTTTCATATCATTATGAATTTCTACCTTGGCCTCATAAGTGCGGCACATGATTTCTGCGGCCAGGCTCAGCACCTGAGTCATATAATCGGCAGCAGCCAGTACATCGGCCTGCGGGGTTTGCAGAAAAAAGGCAAAACTTTTGCGCTGGATTTCGCGGATGCCGCGAATAATCAGCCAAGAAGGAACGCCAATACGCGCATGCACTTCCCCGACTTTCAGCTGCTTGGTGACAATGACTTTAAAATCCTGCTTGAACGGAACCGCAAAACTGTCCAGCAGCCATTGCTGCAGAGCATTTTTCAGGCGGCTACGTACCAGTTCATCGGACAGGAAATAGGAGGCTTCCTGCTCCTGCATCATCTGTCGATAAAATTCGGCCACCAGCACCGTGACATGCTGTTGAATGAACTCGAAGCTATAGCTTAAATCGGTTTCAGAAAATTGCCCGCAAATCGCCTGCCACTGCGCTGCAAGTTCCTCTATACGCTCTTGGTTCATACAACCGCCTCACACAGATGAATTACAGCGCAGATTTTAACGCAGCTGTCACATAAGACAATTCTTTTGTGAATTAAATGAATATTCACTTAATAACAATCTGGATTTTCAAGCCTGACTTCACGACTTCAGCTTAAAAGAACCAGGCATAACCAAGACTGGTCTGATGCCAGTCCTGTTGATTCTGCTGCTGATATTCCCAGCCCAGACGAATCGCATGCTGCGGATTCAGCACATATTGCAGCTGGCTGTGCAGTCTCAAATTCCATTGCTGGGCATCTTCCCAGTATGGCAATTCCACTTGCAGCACACTATTCAGCTGCGGACTCCAGATATTCTGGCAGCCCAAGGTGGGTCCGACACCCACGCGCCAGCCACGACCCAGTGCTTTACCGGCCTGTAGATGGTTTTGTAGCTGGGCATAGCAAATATGCTCACGGTCGGCACTGGCCCAGCTATAGCCCATCTGGACCTGTAAATTGGCTACACCATGCTGTTCCTGAGTGCTGAACTGACCATGCTGATCGAGCGCTTCCTGGGTCCAGCCCAGATTAAAACCCCAGGACAATGGTGTTTTAAACGGCGTAATCGGGTTATAGGAGTTCACCGCCAGCACGTCGAGCTGACTCAGTTTTAGGGTTTCATCCCGATATTGCAGCGCACCCTGTAAAAATAGCAATTGAGTCCCGGTACGAAAACCACCTTGCGGATCGAGCAGATCATGATAGGCTTGCCGATGGCCCAGTTCGATAAAGGATTGTCCCTGCACTTCACCAGTGCTTAACGTCAGATTACGCGCATGATGGCCCTGGCTTGGATCAACGTTTGGGACGTCCGGCGCGCGGCGCTGCTTGTCGACCTGAAGCTGGCTTCGCAGGCTGAGTAATTGGCGTAAACGTGGCTGGGCAAAACCGGTTTCGACCTTGCGGGCTAAAAACTGCAGGTACAGATCATCGTAGGCCATTTCCAGTATTTTGGCCTGCTCTAATGCGGTATAAGGCTGCAATAACGTATTTAAATCGGTAGATTCGGCAAAAGCCAGCTGATGTGCCGCTTGCGCTAGGTCTGTACCATGCTGGCGGGCTTGAGCCAGTAATTGGGTTTCCAGCGCCGGGCGATACACGGTGTCTTTGACCAGATCTGAATCTGCCAGCGCCTTGATGGTTTCAACCGGAATCGACGCCACTTTAAACTGTTGCTGTAAATTCAGCTCTGGACGGACCAGATCAATCAGGCCCAATAAACGATAGGCACAGTTATCACTGAAAAAATAATAGGGAAAGCTGACGTGCTTCATTTCCCAGATATGTTCCACCAGAAAACGGGTTTCATCCGGGCTTAAATCCAGCTCGTATTCCCATAAATCGCGGCTTTCCAGATCACCATATTCCTTAACCTTGCGGTAATACGGCATGAGGGAATATTCACCCGGATACTGTCCGGTCAGACCTTTCCAGGCATAGGACCAGCTTTGCTCACCCGGCACTGTGGCCGCATAATTCACCGCATAGGAAATCAGGTTCAGTTCCTGCTGATCTTTCGGGTCCAGTCGCAGCAAGGTATGCCCGAACATGGAGCTGGGATTGCCCATAAAATCGGTGGCATAAATTAAAGTGGTTTTGTATGGACGAATCTGGCCAATCCATTCATCCAGTTCCGGACAGGCCACGGCAGCCAGTTCCGTCTGTGGAATATTCAGTTGTTGCACCAGCCAGCGGCTACGTGCCGGAAAACGGCATTGTACCGATTGATTTGGCTCGGCCTGCTGAAACAGCGCTGCAATATGCGCCTGTAATTCCTGATTTAAATCGGGTGTTTTGGCCTCTGTTAAAAAATAGCCGGCATAGCTGACAGTACTCTGCCCGGAAGTATTGGCATACATTAAGCGTTGCCAGGTATTTTGCTGTGCCAGTTGCTGCTGTTCAGCACGCTGGATATACAACTGTGCCGGCGTTGAAGATTCAGGAGAAGACGTCGCGGCATACGCCACAGGAGATAACAAAGCAGCACATACAAAAGCAAGAGGTTTCATTCAGCAGATCAATTCTTATTTGGTTCTTATATAGAGAAAAACCCTGCCAGAAGACAGGGTTTTATGGGATGCTTAATTAGACGTAGGCTTTTAAGATGTCGTCTTGTGCCATCACTGACTGTAAAGAAGCCAGCACTTCAACAGAAGTCTGGTTGTCAGCTGAATAAATTTCAGAGAAGTTTTGTTTGGTCACTGCAAAGAAACGTGCTTTGTCTTCTGCTTTAATGCTCAGTAATTCAGCCAGTACGTTCAGGCTTTCACCCTCGCCTACAGCCATATCACGCGCCAGCGTTTCGGCATTTTCATTGGTAAATGTCACCACTTGCGCAGTTACAGTACCAGTACCGCTACAGCCTAAAGTACCGAAGGTAATACCGAACAACTGGTTTGCAAAAATACCATTGGTTGTAGCAGCTAAAATTTTAGGCACTTTACCAGACTGACCTGCCCAAACTTGAGAACCAATACCACAGCCGGCATCAGCGTCTGCAAATGCTGCCGTTGAACCTGCTGCCAATACTGCTGCCAAAGCTAATTTTTTTAACATAAAAGTCTCCAGAATTTATTATCTGAGTTTGTTATTGTTTCACAATGTGTAATTTTTATTACACTGTTTAAAGATAACGCATCCGCCAGCGAACACAAAACACTTTATACCAAAGTGGAAAAATTATTTTTCTGTATCCTTTAAGTGCGCAGGTTTCAGTTGCCAGATGCCATTTGGCTGACGATCACCCAGAATTTTCAAGACCAGCACCAGACTCAGCAATAACAGCAGATACCAGGACCCCAACTTGCCCCAGCCAACCATATGCCAGCTGTCGACCTGACTTGGATACAGCCAGATCTGGTAAAAGGTGCTGATATTTTCTGCAATCCAGATAATAAAGGCCAGTAACAACAAGACCGGTAACATCGGCAGCTGCATCCGGTGATGCTGCAATTCAAACTGGATACGGGTTTTCCAGAATATCAGTACGCTCCAGGCAAACAGCACATAGCGGATATCCGGCACAAAAAACTTGCTCATAAAATTAATATAAGACAGCACCGCCAGACTCAGCATATTGGCAAAACCCGGCAAGCGAGTAAAAGATACCCGATACAAACGCAAGGACCGGGCAAAGAAACTGCCGACAGCCGAATACATAAACCCGGCAAACAGCGGCACGGTCATAATTTTAAATACGGCCGGCTGCGGATACTGCCAGGACGCAATCGCCGGATGGGTCAGAAAAATTTCCATAATCATCGCCAGCAGATGAAACAGCGCAATGACTTTGGCCTCGGCCCAGGATTCCAGCTTGAGATACAGCAGTAAAATCTGAATGAGGACCGCATAAAACAGCAAATAGTCATAACGGAAAAAACCGTAATAGTCCTGGCTACCCAGACTGGCGGTAAAAGCAAAAGCAATCAGCAATAAAATTCCAAATAAGGCAGCCGAAGCTGCCTTATAAGTGAATTCAAAACCTGATTTTAAAATTGTGATCAAGGCTGAATCCTAATATTGTTGCATCTTCTTAAAGGTACTTGGCACTGTATTCATGTACCGTATCAATAAAGACTTTCGGATTGGCCGGATCAACCCATTGGGTAATACCATGTCCCAGGTTGGCAATATAGCCGGTTTTTTCACCATGGGCATAGGCATCATCCAGCATGGCTTTAGTCGCCTTGGCGATTGAGTCCGGGCTTCCATATAACGTGGCTGGATCGAGGTTGCCCTGTAAGGCAGCACGGCCATTCACGGTTTGGCGCGCCACATTTAATGGCGTGGTCCAGTCCAGACCAAAGGCATCGGCACCGGTGGCCACCATTGGCTCCAGCCATTGACCGCCGCCTTTGGTAAATAGAATGACCGGAATTTTACGGCCATCTTTTTCGCGTTGCAGACCCGCTACAATTTTTTGCATATAGTTCAGCGAGAACTCGATATATTCACGATGCGCCAGTGCCCCGCCCCAGCTGTCAAAAATCTGCACCGCTTGTGCACCAGCATCAATTTGCGCATTCAAATAGTCAATCACAGCGACTGCCAGACGGTCGAGCAAAGCATGCAGCACTTCCGGCTGGGCATACATCATCTGCTTGGTAAAGCGGAAATCCTTGCTTGAACCACCTTCAACCATATAAGTCGCCAGCGTCCACGGACTGCCGGAAAAACCAATTAACGGCACCTGTCCGCCCAGAGCTGAACGAATGGTCGATACCGCATTCATGACATAGTCCAGATCTGACTTGGCATTAAAATTCGGCAGATTGGCGACATCCTGCTCGGTACGCACGGTTTTATGAAACTTCGGACCTTCACCAGCCTCAAAGTACAAACCTAAGCCCAAAGCATCCGGTACAGTTAAAATATCGGAGAATAGAATGGCTGCATCCAGCTCATAACGGCGCAAAGGCTGTAAGGTCACTTCACAGGCAAATTCGGTATTTTTGCACAAGGAAAGAAAATCTCCGGCCTTGGCACGGGTTTCACGATACTCAGGCAGATAACGTCCTGCTTGACGCATCATCCATACCGGCGTGGTATCTACGGGTTCACGCAACAAGGCACGTAGAAAACGATCATTTTTTAAGGCCGTCATTTACTTTCCTAACTTCGACTGAATCTTGCATCCATCATATCAAAAAGGCAGAAATTTTAATAACTTCTTTAGTCCTTTAAAAATGCCGGACTGTAAAAGATAAAAGTGATATTTACACAAAACAGATACTGCATCTCCTCATTTTTTCTGTAATACTTGTGTAGTTTTTAAAATGTAAATGAATAATTCTTAAGGTTGACTTACATGTTCGTTCGCACAGTACTCGCAATGAGTTTAAGTTGCATGTTTGCTGGTACAGCCCTGGCTGCAACCACTGCTGAACAGCCGTTGAATCCTCAATTGATTAGCGATACAGCGGTTGAAGATCCGATTGATCCGCTTGCAACAGACGCATCAGCGGCAGTCGTACCTTCAGAAGTTGAAACGCAAATTACGCAACAAGAAGAACAAGATTTGAACAAGGCTTCAGCGACCCTAGAAGACCTGCAAAATGCCGAAGATACCCAGGCTGATATCGGCAGCGCACCGACAACTGCTGCGCCTGCAACGACTTCAGCCAGCACAGCGCCAGCCAAAGCCTCCTGGACTTTAGATGGCCTGAACAATGCCAGCTGGTATGAAAATATTGGCAAAGGCCAGTTCCCGGTCTATGCGCGCGCGCATGTGATGCTCAATAATGCTCATGCTTCTCCGGGTGCGATTGATGGAACCAGCGGTAAAAATACCCTGAAAGCGATTGCCTCTTTCCAGCAGATGAACGGGATTAAACCGACCGGTGTGCTGACGCAGGAAACCTGGGATGCTTTAATTGCCCGTCAGGGTTCAAAACCGGCTTTTGTGGAATACACCATTACTGAAGATGACCTGAAAGGTCCGTATGTCAAATCAATTCCGGGCGACTATGCACTGCAAGCCAAAATGAAAGGCCTGCACTACACCAGCGTCACTGAAATGCTGGGTGAAAAGTTCCATATGGATGAGAACTTCCTGAAAAAGCTCAATCCAAATGCCAACTTTAACAAAGCCGGTCAGAAACTGATTGTGGCCAATGTACGTAATGACCTGCCGGAAGATATCCACCTGATTGTGGCGCACAAAGGCGCTAAGCAGCTGTATCTATTTAACAGCCGCAACCAGATGATCGCATCATTCCCGGCCAGTATTGGGAATACCAACACCCCTTCACCAACCGGGACTTATAAAGTGACTGGTGTGGCACCAAACCCGTGGTACAGCTACTCGCCAAGTAACTTTATCCAGGGCAAAAACATGAAGCCACTGTCCTTACCACCAGGTCCAAACGGTCCAGTGGGGAATATCTGGATTGGTCTGAGCAAAAAATCCTTTGGTATTCACGGTACGCCAAACCCGTCGATGATTTCTAAATCCTATTCGCATGGCTGTATCCGTCTGACCAACTGGGATGCCAACGACCTGGGCCGTAAAGTCCGTTCAGGGGTTACGGTTAAATTCCTCGAATAATCTGCTTATACCCCATAAAAAGCCTGCCGATGCAGTAATGCCAGTCAGTTAAGAGATTGACTGGCTTTTTCTTGGGTATTTTTGAGGTTTTCCTTTTACAACCCTTGGATAACTCCTCACTCTTCTCTCAGGTATAACATACCGATTAGATTTCTCCATTAAACTTTCCAGATGTTTGGGTAGATTACCTGCAGAAGCCAAAGAGTCGAATCTGAGTAAATTAAGAAGGGCAATAGATGCAATATGAAAACTGATCCTCAACGGGCTTACTTTGGCACGTTGAGCCATATATTTCATTTGTCTTCTTAGAACATTATAAGCAATCAAGACACCCCATAATTCTTGATAAATTAAGTCTGGCTGTTTGCTCCTTAAGTGCTTACCTTCCTGTAAATTGCTTTTAATTTCTCGGTAACACATCTCTATCTCCCAACGTTGAGCATATAACTTTGCTAAAGTTCGAGCTGGATATGTCTTTGAATCTAATAATGAAGTGATATAACGGCGGATTTTTCCTGCCTGCTCAACTTCAATTAAACGTGCTTCCCAGTAATCTCCTAATGCTGGATTAAGTTTTTTGGCTCTTGCTGATATTGGCATCCTGATATGAAAATCATGTGGGGAATTCCGTTTA